>JBGTCC010000433.1:0-14269 GCA_041749055.1 Thermodesulfobacteriota bacterium
TGCGATGGCGATCACCGGCTTCCCCGAGCCCCAGGTCGCCCATACGTTGGTCGGCATGCCCGCGCCACCGAGTTCAACTTTGAAACCGATCTGCTCCAACG
Source organism: Thermodesulfobacteriota bacterium (assembly GCA_041749055.1). Taxonomy (GTDB): domain Bacteria; phylum Desulfobacterota; class Binatia; order UBA9968; family UBA9968; genus DP-20. The sequence goes on from JBGTCC010000433.1 coordinate 102, forward strand.
TAGCCTTCACATACTTAGAGCTCTCATATTCCTGCATCCCGGGCTCGCCGAAGTAATAGAGTACATCGCCGACGGTAGCGATCTGCGCCGCGTTGCGCTCGACAACCTCGAACGCAACCTTCTTGGCATCGCTGGGTGAATCAGCGGTGGCCGGCTTGAAAATAAAAGTAAGCGCGAGCGTCAATGAAGCAAACGCCACAAACGATCTGAAATTAAAAATTAGACTTCTGACGGACATAAGTACTCATCCTCCTGGCAATCGGCTTATCATGACCAAAGGATAAAATCGAAGTCCACTCAAAACGTCATCAACCCCGGGTGTCATTCCGAGCAGATCTAGGAATCTCGTCTTGATCCCATCCAGTACTGAGGTCCAACCATCTAGGATTGACCGACTCGATCAGGTGAGATTTCTTAGCGCGGCTCCAACTTATGATTTCTTTTTCGCGGGCGAATGCAGCATGAACGCGCCTTTTCAACCCTAGCGACGTGCGACCGGCGGTCTGGCGCACCGCGGCGCGGGCGAACGACATGATATCCGCCATGGACTTCGGCAGCTTGACGCAAGACCGGAAACGCGGCGTTGGATACTTCGAGATTTACGCGGCCATCAACGGCGCCCGCAGTTCAATAATACATCACAGCGAACAAGGGAATAAATTTGAACATCATCAAAACATCCTTCCGTCACGTCACCGTCAACAGCGACGCAGCCCACTCGCGGGAATTTTTTGAAACGATTGGGAATCTGTTGGCTTGTGAGTGGAATTGTCATGCGAATTGGGTGCAACTTTGACAGGCAAAACTAATATTTCCTCGTCTTTGAAAGCAATTTCTCGCCGATTAACTGGAATTTATTTCACTGTCGCCACGCGAGTGACGCGCCGAAAGAAAATCTCGTATTTTCCTCCGTTTTTAGTTGTGCTCGACGGTTAATTTGAGTACTCTGCCGAAGATTTTTGGGTTTTCCTATGCGGGCTAGCAGAATCGACTATTATCTGCTGTTGGCAATTGTTGGAATTTCCGGTTGCGCCAGCACAGATCGCCGCTACTACAGCACCGCTGTGTCTTCAGCGCCGGCGCCCAGTATCCGCGTGGAGCCGTTAACGGCTCATCCGACAGCGACTCTCCAGCCAACCGCGCCGCAAATTCCTCAGCGAATTGAATCCCTGAAATTAGTTGAGACCGTTTCCGTGCCGCCGATGCCGCGGCCAAATCCGGCGCCGCTTACGCCAGTCGCTGAAATCAAAATCGATCGCCCCGTTGGCCGTGAGAAACCGGCGCCGACGCATTCAACAACAAACCAAAGCGCGGCGGTGAATGGCGCCAAGAACGACAATCGGCTGCTGGACCTGTTAGACAAGGATATTGACAAGGCGGTCGAACAGCCAAAGGAGCGGCGCCATCTACAATTTTCTAAAGCGGTAATCGACCATCCGCGGGTGCGACAGTTCGTCCGCCAGTACTCGGCGACCAACAAGGATTATTTTCAAACTCTGCTAGCGCGTTCCGGCAAATACATGCCAATCATCGCCAAAATCTTGAGCGACGAAGGGTTGCCGGAAGAGTTGGCGTATCTCGCCCTACTCGAAAGCGAATTCCTGGTGAACACAACATCGCATTCGGGTGCGGTGGGACTCTGGCAATTCGTCCCAAGCACGGCGCGCCAGTACGGCCTGCGCATCGACGATTGGGTCGACGAACGGCGCGACCCGGTGAAGTCCACTAGAGCCGCCGCCGCGTATTTGAAGGACCTGCACCGCTACTACGGCCGCTGGTATCTGGTGACGGCGGCGTACAACGCCGGCCCAGCGATCATCGACAAAGCACTGCAAACCAGTCGCGCCGCGGATTTCTGGGGTATCAAAGAAAAAGCTCAATTGAGCCAGGAAACCCGCAATTTCGTGCCCAAGTTCGTCGCCATCGCGTTGATCGCCACCAATCCAAAAAAATACGGCTTTAATAATTTGCGTTACGACGAGCCGCTGGAATTCGACGAGGTGGAGGCCGAAGGCTTGCTCAAGATCGACACCGCGGCGGAAATGGCCGACGCCGACCTGACGGCGATGAAAGAACTCAACCCAGCGCTGCTGCGCAATATTACACCGCCGGGAGCGCGCGGCTATCGATTACGCGTACCTGCCGGTAAAGCGCTGGCATTTGCCAAAGCCGGCGAATATCAGCGCAGCAAGGAGCGGGAACCGGTTCGGGTAGTTACCCACGAAGTGAAACGCGGCGAGACCCTCGCGGCGATTGCCGCCCGTTATGGCCAAGCCGTCAGCTCACTGATGGAACTCAACGGCTTGACCTCGGCGCGATTGCAAATCGGACAGAAGCTTCAAGTTATTTTTGCCGGTATCCGCGGCACGCTGCGCTAAAGCAGAATTCGGCAGTCGCGATACAGCGGGCCATTCGGCGAGGGGTAAGCCCGGAGCAGTGAAGCCGCCCAACTGCGCAGTCGCAAAGTCCTATTCCATCCACCGCTCCAAGAATCGCCTTCCCGCCGAGCTAACTTGAACGTACCCTGGTCAATTCACTGCTCAGAGGTAGGTAATCATTGGCTTCACCTTGGAAGGCCTGCGCCTCGCCCCAGCGCTAACTTTCAAATGCGGCAGCCAGGCTAAACTCTACTTGCGTTTACTCATCTCAACGAAATCACGGGTCTGCGCCCCCAGGTAGATCTGCTTGGGGCGGGCGAGTTTTTGTTCTGGATCGGTGAGCATTTCTTCCCACTGGGCGATCCAGCCGACCGTGCGCGGGATCGCGAACAGCACCGGGAACATATCCATCGGCAAGCCCATCGACTGGTAAATCAACCCCGAATAGAAATCGACATTTGGATAGAGCTTACGCTTGATGAAGTAATCGTCGCTGAGCGCGATCCGTTCGAGCTCCAGAGCGATTTCGAGCAGCGGATTTTTCCCCATCACATCGAATACCTGATCGGCGATGTTTTTGATGATGCGCGCGCGCGGATCGTAGTTCTTATAGACGCGATGGCCGAAGCCCATCAACCGGCCCGAGCCGCCTTTGACCTTTTCAATGAAGTCGGGAACTTTGTCCCTGGAGCCGATCTCCATCAACATGCGCAATACCGCCTCGTTGGCGCCACCATGGAGCGGACCATAGAGCGCCGCCGCGGCACCAGCCACTGAGGAATAGGGATCGGGCTGGGAACTACCGATGCCGCGCATGGCGTTGGTACTACAGTTCTGTTCATGGTCGGCATGCAAGATGAAGAGAATATCCAATGCGCGTTCGAGCACCGGGTTGGGCTTGTACTTGAGCTCGGTCATCTTGAACAGCATGTTCAAGAAGTTGCCGGTGTAGCTCAATTCATTGTCGGGATACGAAAAGGGTAAGCCAAGGCTATGGCGGTAGGCGAAAGCCGCTAAAGTCGGCATTTTGCCGACTAAACGATAGGTCTGCTCACGCCGGTTCTGCGCGTCGAAGATTTTTTTCGCGTTGGGATAAAACGTCGATAACGCGCCCACCGTGCTCACCAGCATCCCCATCGGATGAGCATCGTGATGAAAACCGTCGATGAGCTTTTTGATGTTTTCGTGAATGATTGAGTGAAAGGTGACATGGTGCGCGAAGTCGTCCAGTTGCGCCTGGGTCGGCAGCTCACCGTGAAGAATCAAATAGGCGGTTTCCAGAAACGTGCTCTTTTCGGCGATCTGCTCAATCGGGTAGCCGCGGTAGCGCAAGATGCCTTTGTCGCCATCGATATAGGTAATCGTGCTTTGACACGACGCAGTGTTCATGAAACCGGGGTCGTAGCTGACGATCCCTTCGTCTTCAGAAATTATGATCTGGAACAAATCCGTCGCCCTGATGGCGCCGTTCTTGATTGGGATCTCGTACTGTTTTCCGGTCCGGTTGTCGACAATCGTTAAAGTCTCTGAAGCCATTGGAGTTTACCTTTCACCACCGCTTGCACTTTAGCCTTTTATTAGACCATCGCCATGCGCCGGTCAACCGACGTCACAGCGACGCGGCGCATATCGACCAGTTGAGCTTCCATCCTCCTGGCTGCCGGGTCATGCAGGCGATAGTCGCCGGCGCGAACTCGATCACCGCGCGCTCGGCATCGCCGGTAGTCAATAAACCGGCGAGCCGGCCAATGCAAGGTAAATGGCTCACCAGCAACACCGGCTGGGCCGATATGTCCAACCTGGCCTTGACGATAAATGGATCATCGTCGGGGCATAGCCCGGCAAGCTCGCGCACGCCCTGTGCCGGAGCCAGCACCGCGGCGACCAGTTCAGCAGTCTGTTGCGCCCGCAAGATACCGGAATGGTAAATCCAAGAGACCTCCACAGCGCGCGCCATGGCTCGTTGTGCCATCGCCTTCACTTCGGCGCGCCCACTTTCCGACAGCGGCCGTCGCCCGTCGGCGGCTCCCGACAGGGCTTCGCCATGACGCATCAGATAACAGTTCACCGCCTACTACGTCCTCGCAGCTCAGTTCCGATCAACAATCATTAGCAATTTGCGGATTGGTTTTTTGCAATATTATCACCGATATCGGCGTAAGCGCCAAATATTCTTGCAAAAAGCCGTTGTTGATATAATATGCCGACCAGCGTTTTGCAATCGATTCTGTCTCCAAGTCTGCATAACCGTGATCGAATTTAGCAAGGTCAACAAATGGTTCGGCGCGCTCCATGTGCTGAGCGACATCGACCTCAGCATCGCCGCGGGAAACGTCGTCGTAGTCTGCGGCCCGAGCGGCAGCGGCAAGAGCACGCTGATCCGCTGCATCAATCGCCTGGAAACCATCCAATCCGGCGAGATCGTCGTCGACGGCACGTCACTGTCCGACCCCAAGCTCGACGCCGCCAAGCTGCGCGCCAACGTCGGCATGGTGTTCCAGTCGTTCAATCTCTATCCGCACATGACGGTGTTGCAGAATATCGCCTTGGCGCCGGTCAAAGTTAGAAACATCGCCGCCACCGAAGCCGAAACGACCGCCAAGCAATTGTTGGAGCGCGTCGGCATTCCCGATAAAGCCGATGCCTATCCGGCCAATCTCTCCGGCGGCCAACAGCAACGCGTCGCCATCGCCCGCGCCCTGGCGATGAAACCCAAGGTCATGCTCTTCGACGAGCCGACTTCGGCCCTCGACCCCGAGATGATCAACGAGGTACTCGAAGTGATGACCGATTTGGCCAAGGATGGCATGACCATGGTGGTGGTGACCCACGAGATGGGCTTCGCCCGGCGCGTCGCTCACCGGGTCGTCTTCATGGACGAGGGCAGGATCGTCGAGACCGCCGAGCCGGAACCATTTTTCGCCGCACCCCAATCCGCCCGAGCGCAACAATTCTTGAGCAAGATACTTTCACACTAAGGAGCCATTTATGAAGCGATCTATTGGATTCGTCGTCGGCGCATTCTTCGTGTTAGCCTTAACCGGCCCTAGCCGAGCCCAAAGCACCCTAGAGAAAATCGATAAGAGCGGGGCTTTGACCATCGGCACGCGCACGGGTTCGCCACCCTTCGCCTTCATCAACAGGAACAACGAATGGGTCGGCTTCGCCATCGATCTGGTCGAGCAGGCAATTCTACCGGCGTTGAACAAGAAGCTTAACAAGCAAATCAAACTGGAAAAAAAGGAGTCGGCACCGGCGACGCGCATTCCCCTACTCACCTCCAACGCCGTCGATCTGATCGCTGAAACGATGACCGACACTCAATCGCGGCGCGAGCAGGTTGACTTCAGTTTGACCTTCTTCGTCACCGGCGCGCAATTCCTCGTGCGCAAAGGCAGTCCGGTTAAGAACATCGAAAGCATCGCCGGCAAACGCATCGCCGCCCAACAAGGCTCGACCAACGCCAAGATCATCCGCGAAAAAGTGCCCAGCGCCAGGCTGGTGGAATTCCCGGACCAGCCCGCCGGCTTCCAAGCCCTGTCCCAGCGCCAAGTCGACGCCTACACCAACGACGGCATTCAGCTCGCCGGCTTGAAAGCCAAGGCGCCCAAACCAGAGGAGTGGGCGATCGTCGGCGAGTTTTTTTCCTATGAGCCCTACGGCATGGCGATGCGCAAGAATGATTCGGATTTTCGCCAAGTCGTCAATGTCGGCCTAATGGATGCGATCTCTTCCGGCCGATACGCAGAAATATACGAGAAATGGTTCGGCGCCAAAGGCGAAGTCCCCTACCCGCTGACGCCGGAAAACAAACGCTTCCTGCAACTGCAAGTGGTGCCAAAGTGAAAAATTGGAGTGATGCAGTGTTGGAGTAATGGGTTTAAGAGCAAAATTCCAGTCTTCCAATCTCCATGTCTTACGATTTTGATTGGAGCGTACTGTGGACCGGCCAGTCGGGCAGCTGGCTGATTCAGGGCGTTCTCACCACACTACACATTTTCGCTCTCGGACTACTGATTGCACTCGCTCTCGGAATCGTCGCCGGCGCGTTACGGACCGTGCCGATTGCGCCGCTGCGCTGGCTCGCCAGCGGCTATGTCGAATTTTTTCGCAACGTGCCGCTGCTGGTCTGGATGTTTTTCTGGTACTTCGGCGTGCCGCCGTTCTTACCGCGGGCAATACAAGATTGGCTCTTCGATCACGGTGTGGAATTTTGGGCAGGAGTCTGCGCCTTAGGTGTCTACCACGGCGCGCGCTTTGCGGAAGTAATCCGCGCCGGCATTCAGTCCATACCGAAGACCCAGTTAGAAGCCTCCCTGTCCACCGGACTGACCGTCGCGCAAGCCTATCGATTGATCATCGTACCGATCGCGCTGCGCCTGATCATCCCGCCGGCAACCAATGAAACCGTGAACCTGCTCAAGAACTCCTCGGTGGCGTTGACCATCGGCGTCGCCGAACTAACCTTTCAAACCCGCCAAATTGAAACCTACACCGCCAGGGCCTTCGAAGCCTTGGCGGCCGGGACGATCCTTTACTTGATCCTCTGCCTCACCATCGCGTCGATTATGGCCTACATCGAACGGCGCGTCGCCATCCCCGGCATGATCGCCCAAGGACAGACCGGAGCGTCCTAGATGGATTTCTCGGTTGTCACTAACAATTTCGTCTTTCTGATCGTTCAAGGTTTTCTCGGCATCGGCGCTTTCACCGGCGGGACCTTGCGCTTAGCGCTGCCGGCGATCGTCTTGGGATTTGTTCTCGGCACGCTGGTTGGCTTGGCGCGCTTGTCGCAGAGCCGATGGCTCCACTGGCCGGCAATAGTTTATATCGAATTTTTCCGCGGCGTGCCGCTGGTCATGGTGATCTTTTGGTTCTGGTTCATCATTCCAACCTTGGCGGGAAAATCTCTGCCGGAGTACGCCGTGGCACTGACCGCCTTTGTCATTTTCGAAGCCGCCTACTTGGCGGAAATCGTCCGCGCCGGCATCCAATCGGTCCCGCGCGGCCAAGTCGAGGCCGCCACCGCCACCGGCCTCTCGCAGAATCAACTGATGCGCCATGTCATCCTGCCCCAAGCCCTGCGCAACATGATCCCCGCGCTACTGACACAATTTATTGTCCTGTTGAAGGACACGTCCCTGGCATCGATTATCGGCTATGTCGACCTCACGAAAGCCGCCCAGATCGTCAACAATCGCGAGATCCGCCCTTTCCAAATCTATCTTTTCATCGCCGTCGTTTATTGGCTATGCAGCTACGCCATGTCGCGCTACGCTCAACGCTTAGAATCGCGGCTAGCGTCCCGATAATCGGGCGCTCTGGGATCACTGGATTGCCGTTCGCGTTCCTACCCGCAACCGGGACATTATGACATCGGCGTATTCTGACCGAGGTATCTTTCTCGATATCGGCGCCAACACCGGACAACATTTTCTCTTCATGTCCCGCCATGCTAGAGAAATCCGCGCATTCGAGCCATGAAAGCCTGTGTTAAAAAGACTGCGCCGGCACATTGAAATCAATCGTCTCACTAACGTTGTGATCCACCCATTTGGGCTAGGAAATGAAAACTCGAAGCAGCCGATTTATCGTCGCCTGACAATAATCTGGGCATGGGCTAGCTCGTTAAAGAATTTGCCTCGGCAAACTCGTCGGCGGGCAATCTAGAAATTCGCGTCGGCGACCGGGTGCTTGAAAAGGCAGGCGTCACCTCGGTGGCCCTGATCAAGATGGACATCGAGGGTTACAAAAAAACTGGCTCTCAAGGGGTTGGAGCGTACTCTACGCAGACACCGAACGATCGTCGAATTTGAACTTTCCACGGATCCTCAGAGCTCGGTTTGCGTTCAGAGCCCCGAAGATCTTCGATCTCCGTTTCCGGAGAACTACGAATTCCTGACCTTCACGGAACACAGCAACCCAACCACTGGATCCTATGTTTTGGAGCCGATCGCCGGATTGCTTAGGTTTGATAAGTTCGAGCAACACGACATCGTCGCCTACCCGATCGAAAAGAAAAACTTCATAGTGCGCCAGCAGACCACGCCCTAACCCGCCTCGTCGCCGAGGCCGACTAAGGTTAAAGACTCACGCGCGACGGAAAATTAACTTGACGACTTCTCGCTCCCTGCAGTATGGATCGGGAAGTTAATAAAGCCATGCTCTTCCTCAAGAACACCCCAATCGATCAGATTCTCTCGATGGCTGAAATGATCGATGTCCTCGAGGACACTTTGAAAGAGATCGCCTCGGGGCGCGGCTTCGAGCTCCCTAGGCGGCGCATTCACCATCCCAATCGGATGATTTTCGGCATCCTTCCCGGCTCGGTTCACGGCGCCATGGGCGCTTATATTCAAACGGACGTAGACCGTAAGATTGACCACGAAAATGTCATGATCTTCAGCGCCGAGAGCGGCGAGCCGCTGATGCTTTTTCAGGACTGCTCGATCAACGAATACCGTACCGGCACTGCCGGCGGCCTCGGTGCGAAATATCTGGCGCGCACTGACACCAGCCGAGTCGCGGTTTTGGGTAGCGCCGTGCATGCCGAGACCCAACTCATGGCCGTCGCCGCCGTCAGAAAATTGACGGAAGCCTGGGTATTCAGCCCGGCGCCCGAGCGCCGCGCGGCTTTTGCCGCCAAGATGGGCCGCGAATTAGAAATTCCGCTACGCATTGCCGAAAGCGCTGAAGAAGCGCTGGCAAGTGCCGATGTGCTGATTACGGCGACGAATTCACCGACGCCGGTCTTTGACGGCAGCAGTTTGAAGGAAGGCATGCATATTACCTCCATTGCCAACGGCGATATGACGCGCACGCGCCAGGAACTCGATGACCGGGTCCTGTGCAGGGCCGAGCCGATATTCGTGACCTCCAAAGAGACGGACTGCGTCAACGAAAGCGATATTTTCCGCGCCGTACGTGATCAAGTAATCGCTTGGGACAAAGTCCACGAAATATCGAGCTTGTCACTCGGCCAAGTGGCGGGCCGTAGCGACGATCGGCAAATCACTCTATTCAAACTGCAGGGAACCGGCATCATGGATGTCGCCATCGGGCTCAAAGCCTACGAACGGGTCAAGCATAGCGGACTTGCGCAAACCCTTTGACGACACGGCAACGCTGAGGCAATCCTATGGCACACTACGACATGCTGGTGATCGGCTCCGGCCCGGCCGGCCAGAAAGCCGCGATCCAGGCAGCCAAGGTTGGCAAGCGAGTCGGCGTCATAGAACGCAAGAAAGTCGTTGGCGGCATCTGCATCAATTCCGGCACGATCCCGAGCAAATCGCTGCGCGAAGCGGTGCTGTTCCTTTCCGGATTCAGACAGCGCAATCTTTACGGCGCCAGCTATCGGGTCAAAAAAAATATCACTTTCGAAGACCTCGCCCAGCGCTGCGACCATGTGGTCAAAGCCGAGCAAGAAGTGATTCAAAATCAATTGCTCCGCAACTCGGTGGATTTTATCGTCGGCGCCGCCTCGTTCCTCGATCCGCACCGAATACAAATCACACAGGACTGCGAAACCAACGAACACACCGCGGACTACGTGGTCATCGGTGTCGGCACTGAGCCAGCGCGCCCCGCGGATATCCCCTTTGACGGCGACTCGATCATTGACAGCGATGGTTTGTTATTGTTGAAGCGGCTGCCAAAGTCATTGACCATTGTCGGCGCCGGCGTGATCGGTTGTGAGTACGCTTGTATCCTGGCAACTCTAGGAATCCCCGTGGTGCTGGTCGAGAAACGGCCGCGGCTGCTCGAATTCGTCGACAGCGAAATTATCGAATCGCTGCAATACCAGATGCGCAATATCGGCATCACACTACGGCTCAATGAAGAAGTCGTTGGCGTGACCAAGGGGACCGACAACGCCGTCTTGCTGCAATTGAAGAGCGGCAAACAGATCCGCTCGCCCCTGCTGGTCTATTCAGCTGGCCGCATCGGTGCCACCAAGAACCTCGGCCTGGAAAACATCGGTATGAATGCGGACGAGCGCGGCCGCTTGAAAGTCAACGAGAATTTTCAGACAACCCTGAGCCATATCTACGCGGTGGGCGACGTGGTCGGCTTTCCGGCCTTGGCGTCAACCTCGATGCAGCAAGGCCGTCACGCCGCCTGCCATGCTTTCGGCCTCGGCTGCGACACCTCGACCCAATTGCTGCCCTACGGCATCTACGCGATTCCAGAGATCTCCATGGTCGGCCGCAACGAAGAAGAACTCACCCGCGACGGTATCCCCTATGAAATCGGCGTCGCCCGCTACCGCGAGATCGCCCGCGGCCAGATCATCGGCGACACCGTGGGCATGCTCAAGCTGCTGTTTCACTCTGAGACGAGGGCCTTGCTCGGTGTGCACGCCATCGGCGAGGGCGCCACCGAGCTGATTCACATCGGCCAGGCCGTCATGGCTTTTGGCGGCAAGCTTGACTACTTTGTCGACACGGTTTTTAACTATCCAACCTTGGCGGAGTGCTACAAGGTCGCGGCGCTGGCCGCGTTGAATAAGTATCCTGCCAGCGTAGCGTGCAGCATGGTGCCGAACTGAGGCCGCTCGCGACAATGCAAAAACTCTCGCGTTAACCCATCGTCGAGATTTTCTTCGCTCGAATCTTATAGATTACCCGAACTTCGCCGGCGGCGCGAAACGGGTAGCTGTCTTTGCCCAGGTAATGCTTTGCCAGGGCATCGATATGCGCATCGGCGCCAGTTTCAGTGATATCCTCGACTTCGCCTTGGATCGCCAGATAACGATACGCGTTGTCGGGATCTTGGATCGACAGCGCGACTTGCCTGTTGCGCCGCATGTTTTTGTCCTTGAGCCGGCCCTTCGCCGAGTTGACCCAGATATGCGTGCCGTCGTAGCTGTACCACACCGGCGTTACCTGCGGGCTGCCGTCCGCCATTACGGTACCGAGATGAGCGAAGGCGACCTTGGTAAATAAATCTTTAAAAGTCTCGGGGATCGTCGCGGCCATGCCCTACCTCCAGTTTCGACTAACAACGTTCAGCAAAAATAATCGCGTAAAGCAACGGGACTGTCGACGGTGACATCAGGGCGCGCAGCGCGCACCGCGTCTTGGTTGCCCAAGCCATAGGTTACGCCGCAGGTGATCACGCCGGCGCGCTTGCCCGCTTCGATATCGGTATCGCCGTCGCCGACGATCAGCGCGTTGGCGGGCGCGATGTGAAACTGCTGCAAAACCGACTGCAACATCGCCGGGTGAGGTTTTTTCTCGGCGACGCTATCGCCGCCCAGGATCGCATCGAACTCCGCGGCCACGCCCAACCCTTGCACCACGGCCACCGTGAGCCGGTGCGTTTTGTTGCTCACCACGGCGCGCCGCTTGCCGCGAAAGTAGCGTAAGACTTCCGTCACTCCGGGATAAAGCACGGTGCGATCGAGCAGGTGATTTTCATACCGTTCGAGAAACACCTGCATGATTGTGCGAAAATTTTCTTCCCCCGCTTCGGGCAACGACTGCTTGAGCAAATGCTCCACGCCACGGCCGACGTACGAGAAAACCACCGGCTCCGGCAACGGCGCCAAGCTAAAGTGCGCGCGAGTGAAATTAACCGAGTCGGCGAGGTCGTGGCCGGTATCGGCCAGTGTGCCGTCGAGGTCGAACATCACTAGATCAACGGATTTTTTCACCAGCGCCGATTGAAGTGGAATTTGGCCGCGAAGTCAACGCGCGAGCCTTTGTTTCCATCACCCGCCTGTTGTACTGTGATGAGGAATCGACGCAAATCATCGGAGGTCACTCATGAAGAACGCATTACAAGTTTTTTTCTACTGCAGCGCGATCTTATCGATGGCGCACGCCAGCCTTGCCGCGGATAAGATTAATACCGCCTATATCTCGACCACGCCGGGAAGTTCCACCGTGGTTCAGGTCGCCAAGGAGACGCGTCTGTTCGAGAAACACGGCATCGACGCCACCGTGATTTTCATCTCCGGCAGCGTGCGCGGCATACAAGCGATCCTCGCCGGAGAAATTCCCATCGGCGAAGGCGGCGGGCCGGGATTGGCTAGCGCGCGGCTCGCCGGCGGCGACGTCGTTGCCATCGCCGGCAACGTGAACGTACTGCCTTATTATCTAGTTGCTGATCCGAGCATCAAGAGGCCCGAAGACTTAAAAGGCAAAATCGGCGGCACCCATATCGCCGGCACCACCGCTGAGTTCGCGCTCAAAGTAGGGCTCAAAAGAATCGGCTTAGACCCACTAAAAGATACCAGCTTGCGCGTCATCGGCGGCGCCATCGAGCGCATGGTGGCGTTACAAAAAGGCATCGTGCAATTCACCGTGGTAACCGAAGCAGGCAAAGCCCAAGCGGAACGTCTCGGTTACCCCACTGTCGTCGACATGGTCACGCTGCAAATACCTTTTCCGCAAAACGGTCTTTACACCTCGACCAAATTGATCCGTGAGAATCCGGACCTGGTGCGCCGTTATGTGCGCGCTTACACCGAGGCTATCCATTTTTATAAGACGCACAAGGAAGACACGCAGAGGATTATGAGAAAGTATTCTCGCGTCGAAGACCGCAGAATGCTCGACGAGGCTTGGGACTGGCACGCCAAGTTCATGCCCGACGCGCCCTACCCACCGGTCGACGGCTACCAACTGGTTCTGCAAGATATTGCGGAGAAAAATCCCAAAGCCGCGCAGGCCAATGTCAAAGACTACATCGACTCGCGTTTTGTAAAAGAATTGGAAGATTCGGGGTTTATTAAGGGGCTGTATCGAAAATAACCGTTCCAAAGGTTCCAATCGCTCCAGGGGTTCCAGGACCTAAAACCTTCGGAACTTTGGATCCACTGGAACCCTTGGAACAGTTTTAAAGTTTTTGCCGCGATGCCTGTAAGAGTTGATGCATCGGCTCGATATCGATGACTAATGCCGACAGTTGCAATTTTTCTTCCTGCAGTTTTTCCGGCACCTGGCCCATCACGTCCGCTTCGAGCACGTGGTAGACCGGGATCTTGAGCGCCACGCCGGCCAGCGGACCTGCGTAGCTCGGATCGCCCTGGGTCACCGTTTCGGCGAATACTTCGACGCCGTTGGCCTCGCCGTTGCCCAACACCACCGTCAAATTTTCCGGACCATACTGGTCCGCCAGGCGCTTGATGACTCCTTGATTCTCGAAGTTCATCGCGCCCGCGGCGGTTCAAACAAAGCACTCGGTGGCCTGAAACACGACCTCGTAGCCTGCGCCTTCGAGACACTCGGCAATGACCGGGCCGGTGACACCGTCCCGTTCGCCGATGGCGATGATCTTTTTACCCTTTTGCATTTGACCTCCACTAAACTACCCTTGGCTCGAAACCCAGGGAATTTGTTGCGTCGACTCGAAGTCGACTTGCTCTTTTCCGTCTTTCCCGCAAAAGCGGGAATCCAGGTTTTGCATTTTTCCCCACCCACCGCCACCCTGGATGCCGGCCTACGCCGGCATGCGGAACTTCTCTTCGCCTGAAGGCGCGGGATTTCAACCATCCCCGAGAGGGACATCAGTCTTCATTCCGGTCAACCAGAAACGAACAGCCATCCGACAGCTGCGTCATACGGCCGAGAAACAAACTGCCCTTGGCCATGAGCAGCGCGTTGCGAATCGCGCCACTTTCCAACGCCGCCTTAGCGTGACCCAAGTAAACGATCGCCGACGGAATATGTCCCTGGGTCGGCGCATAGCCTAACATGCCCCGAGTGTGGACGAAATCATCCATCTGACTCTTTTGTATCTGCCCGCGCATGACCGCCAGCGCGGCGAGAGTTAAATAATTGG
>JBGTCC010000434.1:0-3408 GCA_041749055.1 Thermodesulfobacteriota bacterium
TTTCTCGTGCGGCTGGCGTTGCGCAGGTTTGGCTTGGAACCGGGCAAGGACGTGGCGATTTTGCCCACCGGCGGCGAGTCGGAAGCCTTCGCCGCATTGCAGGCCGGCAGCGTGCAGGTCGCCGCCTTGGCCTATCCCGCCTACATCCACGCAATGAAGATGGACATGAAAGAGTTGGTCAATTTTTCCGAGCTCGGTTTCGAAGCGGTAAACGCCGCGCTGGTCAGCACCCGCTCCCATCTGGCCAACAATCGCGATCAATCCACCCGCTTCGTCCGCGCCCTCATCCGCGGCATGCACCGTTACGCCAGCGACAAAGAGTTCAGCAAAAAAGTCTTGAGCAAGTACTTTCGCACCACCGATAATGAAATACTCGAAGCGAGCTGGAAGGATGTCGCGCCCCATCTGCTAAAAGTCCCGCGCCCGACAACGAAAGCGATCCAGTTCATCATCGACGGCCAGTTCAAAGACAAAACCCCGCAGCTCAAAGCCGAAATGTTCTTCGACACCTCGATCGTCGATCAGCTCGACCGCAGCGGCTTTATCGATACGATCTATAAATGAGACTCTCCTTGGCAGTCAAATCCCCTACTAACCGTTGTAGGAAGCTGTACCTGACTATGGTAAAATCGTAGCCGACAATCGGGACGGATATGGCCCTGATAGACGAACTAGCAGAGAAAATCCGAGTCGACCAATTTGAGTTCTCCAAACATGCCGTCGATCAAAGCTTTATTCGAAATATTAGTGTTCAGGAAGTGCGGGAAGTATTCATTGCCGCCGAAATGATTGAAGACTATCCGGATGACAAATACGGCCCGAGCTGCCTGATATTTGGCAGGACTGCGGTAGGACGCCCGTTACATGTACAGTGTAGCTACCCATCGAGGCCGATCGTAAAGATTATTACGCTCTACGAACCCGATTCAGAACGTTGGGTAGATTTTAAGTTACGGAGACCATGATGAACCAAAAACAAGAAAAGTTAATTCTACGTCGCGTGACCTACACCCTGGAACATGAAGGTAAGTTTTACATCGTGGAAAACGTTCCCGCACGCGTCGACGAGGAAACTGGAGAGCAGTTTTTCTCCCCAACCACGGTAGAGCGTTTGCAGCAAGCGATTTTC
Source organism: Thermodesulfobacteriota bacterium (assembly GCA_041749055.1). Classification (GTDB taxonomy): domain Bacteria; phylum Desulfobacterota; class Binatia; order UBA9968; family UBA9968; genus DP-20. The sequence continues at coordinate 1,130 of JBGTCC010000434.1, forward strand.
GGCAAGCAAGCGCCCAACCGCGTGATCGAAACCCCGGTGTTTACTTACGCCGACTAACAAGGTCAGCATCCAGGTGTTTCGCTTAGCAGTCTAACCGCAATTGAATATTCGCCAAGCCAATTTTCGACTGTCGCGAGTTCTAATTCTTCTTCCCCGGCTCGGCTTGATCGCCCTGTTCCTTCCACTTGCTAACCGGGCAAAACGTCGTGCTCTGGAAACCCATCTCTTCAGCTAGCTTCGCAGCCTGCGAGCTTTGTGGTCCGGTGCCTCAGGTAAAGACGATTTAGGCATCCTTGGACATTTTCTTGAGCTGTCCTTCAAGCTCTGCCAACGGAATATTAATCGCGCCTGGAATGGTTTCTTTCTGGAACTGCTCGGGCGTGTGCACGTCGATAATCAAGATTTTGCCGGCATCGAGTTCTTTTTTGAGCTCGTCGGCCAGTTTAGGCTTCGCCCCGATCGCCCATCTCGTCTGGGGATCGACCGGATAGCGCGGTTGCGCCTGGGCCGCGAACGAAAATGTTGTCCACAGGATGACCGTAAGCAAACCAACAACAGCGACTTGTGGCTTCATATCCGCTCCTTCTAAGTCCTGCGAATTTATTTGTTTAACCCCGATCCGACAATTCAAACGCCAGCGTCGCGTAACGCATGAAAACACCGCCCCGCGGTTCCGCCAAGGGACCGTTGGCGACCAGGCATGCGATCACATGTTTGGCGCCCGGCTGCGCTTTGGCGCTCACCTCAACGCGCTGCGACGCGTTGATGCCGACGATGGTTCCCGCCGGCCGCTCAATCTTGCCGTCGATCCAAATCTCGCCGTAGTTGTCGACGTTGGTTTCGAAGAATACCCGGTAATCGCGCAACGCTGTGCCGTTCACCTGCTCGGGCAGCTCGACGGCGATGCGATACCAAGCAAACGTGAAACCCTTGGAGATACTGGCGCGGATATTGGTGCAAACTTGCCAACCTGAATCATCGAAGTCCGCCAGCCGCGGCGGCGCGGCCAATAGCTGCGCTGTAAGTCCTTCATTCGGTTGGCCCGGCACCAGCCCGGGACCAATGCGCCACTGGCCATTGACCTTTCGACAATCCTCCGCGCTGTTCAAATCCAAAGCTATTCTCGGCATGCTTACCTCCTAAAAGTGAATCAATTCCGTAATGCAAAATTCTTTTTTCACCCCGAAGATCACGAAGGTTTCGGAGAATAATTATTCCAAACTTCGCGCTGTATCCGTCGGGGTGAATACAATCCTACGACTCTGCGCCGTTAAGACGGGCGTATACCCTAGGCCCCGACAAACCTGAACGGTGCGCACAGCGCACCCTACCAAGACTTACCTTTGCGCCTTGGCGCCGTTGCGGGAGATATTCCGATTGCCCTGATACTCTTTTTGCGAGCTTTGCGTTCTTTGCGGCCAATCTTTCCTCTGCCTGCGGCTTGCCGCGCCCTTTAACCCCGAAGAATCTCCGTCAGCGATCTGACATTATCGATTTTTTCCAATCCCTCGATCAGCGCCAGCGCGCGCGCAGCCGCGTCGGCGCTCAAAGTTTCGCGCGCGCACTCGGTAAACTTGCCTCGCAGCTCCTCTTCCGTCAGCGGAAATTCCGGCCCGCCTTTGGCGAACTGCTCCTCACGGGTGTAGGTTTGGCCACTTTTAGTACGCAACGTCACCCGGCAGGGGCGGCCGCCAGGGTCGGTCTTTTTTAGATTATTGTCGAGATTCATCTGCACTCTTTCCGCCAGTTTCAAAACATTCGGTTCGCGCACGGCGGCGTCGGTGAATGCATGCAACGACACCTTGCCGTCGATCAGCGCCCGCGCCACCAGATAAGGCATGCAAAACTTTCCCTGGATGCTGGTTTGCGGCACTTTGAAAACAATTCGCTCGAAGGTGTGCTTGGCGACGTCGACAACGACGCTCTCGACCATCTCCGGAGTCAAGCCGCGTTTGGCTCTGAATTCCAATATCGAATCGATCACCTGATGGGTCAGCCCACCGCAAGGATAGGGCTTGATGCGAATGCCATCGCTGAGCAACGCGTAGGACCGGCCCAATTCTTCGATTGGCTTCTCGTCGATCGGCGTACCGGCATGAAGCACTTTGTAGAAGCCAAAGCCCGATTCGATCGCTTTGCCGTTCGCGGTGAAGCCAGCTTGCGCCAGCTTGGCCGCGAGCACGCCATTGCGCGCGCCGAGGCCGACATGCAACGGCTTGGTCATCGTGCCAAAGTTGGCCACCACACCGCCGGCCATCGATGCCGACATGCCGAGCGCC
>JBGTCC010000435.1:0-9532 GCA_041749055.1 Thermodesulfobacteriota bacterium
ACCATCGATGCCGACGGCCATATCGTCGAGACCAATGCCGATATTAGAAAATATCTGGCCGAACCCTACAATAAGCGCGGCGGTCCGCTGCTGCCCTCGGACGGTTTGGACACCGGGCTGGGCGGTTTAGTTGGCGGTCGAGAATACGTCGATATCCCAACCCGACTCACTGACATGGACCAAGAGGGGATCGATGTCTCGGTGCTTTTTCCCACCAGCAGTTTCGCCGTCAACGGTTTCATGGAACGCGACTACGCGGTGGCTTACGCCCGCGCCTACAATGATTTTATCGCCGAAGTGTGTAAACAAAGTCCGCGGCTGAAAGCGGTCGGGTTGGTCGCCTTGCAGGATCCCGAGGCAGCGGTGGCCGAGGCCAATCGCGCCGTAACCAAGCTTGGCTTGAGTTCCATCGCCGTGGCAACGCAAGGAACGAAAGAGCATCTCGGATCGAAGAGTTTCTGGCCGCTCTATGAAGAGATGCAGCGCTTGAATGTCCCGCTCAGCGTGCACAATCGGCGCGAGGCTCCCGCCGGTGACAAACGTTTCGACAGCTTTATTTTCATGCACACCATTGGCCGGCCGGTGGAAACTTTCATTCAGTTTGCCGGCTTGATGTATGCCGGCATTCCCGAGAAGTTTCCCAAATTGCGAGTATCGTTCCTCGAATGCGGCGTCGGTTGGGCTCCCTACTGGATCGAACGGATGGATGAGGAATGGGAAAAGCGCGGCAAAGTCGAAGCGCCGCTATGCAAACACAAACCCAGTGAATATATCGGCCAGGGCAACTGGTTTTTCGCCTTCGAACCGGAGGAAGCGACCTTGCCCTACGCCATCGAACGCATCGGTGATGACAAGATCCTTTTCGCCTCTGACTATCCCCACTGGGACGGCATGTTTCCCAACGTGACGAAAACCATTCGCGGCCGTAAGGATATTTCCGATCAAGCGAAAAACCGGCTCTTGGGAGAAAATGCCAAACGGCTTTACGGCTGGAATTAATTGCCATGATTCGTCGACTGTTCGCTTTCTTGTTGCTGGCGCTGAGTCTTGTTCCGGCACCCTACGCATTGGCAGCCGATGTCCAGCCCCTGCGCAAAATGCGCATGGCGTTCACCTCGCTATCGTCGGTCATGTGCCCGCCCTGGATCGCCCGCGAACTAGGGATTTTCCATAAATATGGTTTGGACGTCGAAGTCATCGCCACCCCAACGGGCGTCGAAGGCATGAATGCGCTGATCGCTGGCGAATTGCAGTTTCTGCAAATCTCCGGAGGCACTACGGCGAGTGCCGCGCTGGGCGGTGCCGATGTCATGGTCGTTGGCACGACGCTCGACGCCCTGGTGCAAAGCCTGATGGCGCGGCCGGAGATCGAGAAAGCGGAGCAGCTCAAAGGCAAATCCGTCGGCATCACCCGCTTCGGCACGTCAATCGACGTCGGCGCGCGTATGGCTCTCAAGCATTTCGGTTTGGTGCCGGAGAAGGACGTCGCCATCGTCCAGGTCGGCGGCATGGAGTCGATGGTCACAGCCTTGCAGACCAATCGCATTCAAGCCGGCATTCTGTCCTACCCGGCGATCACCCAGGCGTTGAAGCTTGGCCATCGCACGCTCCTCGACGTCGCCTCGCTGGGAATTCCCTACGCCTTCACCGGCATGACCAGCCGCGGCCGCTTGATCAAAGAGGACCCCGATCTGGTGCGCCGCTACATGATGGCGCAGACCGAGGCGATCGCCCGCGCCAAGCGCGATAAGAACATGGCCCTTAAAGTCATGGGCAAGTATCTGCGCACGACCAATCCCAATGCCCTCGCCGAGTCCTATGACATCGACGTGCAAAAATACATGTTGCGCGTGCCACTGACCACGGCGGAAGCGATGAAATCGGTGCTCGACGATCTCGCCGGGAGAATCCCGAAAGCCAAAGACGCCGACCCAAGAAAATTCTTCGACGACAGTTTCGTGCGGGAAATGCAGTCCAGCGGCTTCATCGATACCCTCTACAAATAGCTGCGCGCGCGATCGCAAGCGTGAAAATCCAACTTTGGTTTGCCCCACGGGTCTGCCTGATATAAGAAATTACCGGTAGATCTGGAGGGAAAATTTCATGCGTGTCATCGATGCCGACGGCCATGTCGAAGAAAATCCGATTACTTTTAGCGATAAGTACTTCGACCCAGCTTTTCGCGCCCATCGTCCAGTCGTAGTTCCCGGAACCGAGGAAGGCCTCGCCTATTGGATGATCGACGAGCAGTTGTTTCCCCGCCGCGTCGGCCGTGGCTGCAATAATCTCGGCACACCCGCGAGCATCAACGGCAAGCCGGTGCGCCACGCCCAGCGCAAGCCCGATACCCTCGGCAGCATGGAGCTGACTAGTTTAAGCGAGCGGCTGGAGATCATGGACGAGGAGAACATCGACCTCCAAGTTCTCTATCCGACGCTGTTCCTCGCCTATCCGCTGAGCAGCAATCCCGCTTACACCAGTGCCATGTGCCATGCCTATAACCGCTGGCTCGGCGACACGCTTTCAGGCCAGGAGCGGTTGAAGTGGGTCGGGGTCGCGAATCTCGACGACATTCCCGGTGCAGTTAAACAAGTTAAAGAAGTGAAACAACTCGGCGGCGTCGGCATGATGATCCTCGGCACGGCCGGCGATCGGCTGCTCGACGACGATAGTCTGTTGCCCTTTTATGAAGCGGTCGCCAGTGAAGGCCTGCCCCTCGCGGTTCACGTCGGCTGGGCCTGCCCGGCGCTGAATAACCTCTACACCCATATTTATCCGTCGGGAGTGATTCCGTTCTTGATGCCGGTGCTCATGGGCATGGTGTCGATGATGAGCGGCGGCATCTTCGACCGGTTTCCGAATATGCGCGTGGTCTATCTCGAAGCGGGTTGCCTGTGGGTCCATTTCATTCTCGAGCGCTTGCACCATCGCTTCGAGCATTCCGGGAAAAACTTGTCCAACGTCGTGTCGCGCACCGCACCGATCCAAAAACTTGCGCCGATGGACTACATCAAGCAAGGCAATATTTATTTCAGCTCGGAGGTCGAGGACATCCTCTTGCCCCATGTGCTGGAACTAGTCGGCGATGGGCAAATGATGTTCGCCTCCGACATGCCGCACGGCGACCGCGAACGTTTCGCCGCTAAGACATTGCAGGATCGCAGCGATATCACCGAGGCCGCAAAGACCAAGATTTTGGAAGCGAATCCAGTGAAGTTTTATCGCTTACCCGGGTTCCAATTGCCTGGCGAGGGACCGGATTAATGTCCCCCTCGGGGAGGGTTAAAATCCTCGGCTTCAGGCGAAGAGAAGATTTGTCATGCCGGCGCAGGCCGGCACCGATCTTCACTTAAGCTGCGAGGCCGGAACAAACCTGGAAACCGGCCGGCGCCGGAATGTCGAACGCGGGAGTCGACTTCCAATCGACGAATTCACACCCCGCTTCGTCTGACTTCCAACCAGTGCGTAGTGTTTCTGCGTAGAACTGATCCTCAATGGCCGAATACTACGCCCTCCAAGCCGCTCTGTGTTTTTCAATTGCCCATATCTTTGTCCGCCGTGGTTTAGCTGGCTCCAACGCGTTCACTGGGTCGGTGATCTCTCTGGGAACCAGTACGGTGATTTTCTGGACCCTGGCAAGTCTGTTGGCGCCGCTTTCGTCATTGGCAACCCCGAGGATCGGCTACTTCATGGCCGCGGGCTTCTTCGCTCCGGCCATCGGCCAAACCTTGGGTTACATCGGCATGGAACGCATCGGCGTGGCGCGCTCCTCGCCGATCGTGAATACCTCGCCGATGTTTTCATCGATCTTCGCGGTGCTATTTCTCGGCGAGATTTGGCTGGCACAAAATATTCTCGGCACCTGTCTGGTTGTTTTAGGTGTCATTATCTTATCGAGCAGTCGGCCGGCAACCGGGGAGTGGGACAAAAAGGATGTTATCTATCCGGTCTTGGCCGCACTCGCATTCGGTATCTCAACGACGCTGCGCAAGACTGGCTTGACGACGATTCACGTGCCATTGCTGGGCGCCGCTGTAACCGTGGGCACAGCCTTTGTCGTTCTGCTTGCCATCGTTTGGTTCAGGGGCGGCGCCGCCGTCTTGCGCTTTAACCGGCGCAGCAACGCTTGGCTCTTTGGCGGCGCGCTGGTCAACAGCGCGGCGATCCTGTCGTTTTTCTCCGCGCTCAACGTCGGTACCATTGTTCGGGTGGAACCGCTGGTTGCCTGCAATCCGCTACTGACCATAATCTGGGCATCGATCTTTCTTCGGCAATTGGAGACGCTTTCCTGGCGCGTCGTGGCCGGCGCGCTAGTGACTGTAGCGGGCACGGTGCTAGTGGTAACGGTGCAATAAAATGAACTTGGCTGTCTATTTTTCATTTCAAGCCGCGCTGTGTTTTTCCATCGCACATATTCTTATTCGCCGCGGTTTGGTCGAGTCCAACGCCATGACCGGTTCGCTGATATCGCTGACCATGAGCGCGGCGGTCTTGTGGTGCGCGCTGCCGTTCTTCGTGCCGCTGTCCGCTCTGGCAAACCCGTCGCTGCTGATATTTGTCGTGGCGGGAGTTTTCGCTCCCGGTATCGGCCGCACCCTCAGCTACGTCGGCATCGAGAAAATCGGTGTCGCCCGCTCCGTGCCCATCGCCAATTCATCGCCGCTCTTCGCGTCGATCTTCGCCGTGATCTTTCTCGCCGAATCCTGGGTATTGCAAAACATCGTCGGCACGTTGCTGGTGATCGGCGGTGTCATCGTTCTATCGATGGCGAAACCAACCCAGGCTAAATGGCGCAAGTTCGATGTGATCTACCCGCTGGTCGGCGCAGTGGCCTTCGGGGCGTCGGCAATCTTGCGCAAAGCCGGTCTGGGACTGGTTAACATTCCGCTTCTGGCTGCCGCCGTCACCGCCGGAACCGCGGCGTTGTTTTCTTTTGCGCTGCTGCAAATCCAGGGCGGCAGGCAAGCTTTCAAACTGAGCCGGCGCAGCGCCTCATGGCTATTTTCCGCCGGCCTTTTCAATACCTCCGCCATGCTGTCGGTATTCTTTGCCCTCAGCCACGGCGAAGTGGTCATCGTTGAACCGTTGGTCAGCTCCAATCCAGTGACCACGTTGCTTTTGACCTCAATCTTTCTCCGCGATGTCGAGTCCTTGAATCTGCGCGTCCTCCTCGGCGCCGCCCTGACGGTCACCGGAACGATCCTGGTCGTACTCGTCAAGTGAGCGGTTTTGATTCGATTTTCCAAGGTGATATGACTGTCGAGAAGAAATCTCCGGAGGAATAACGGTAATGTCCAAAGCGATGCAGGCCGAACGAAAAATGTGGAGCAAGTTCTATAGCTATGACGAATGGATGGAGGCCCAAGGGATCCCCATCTACCGCGGCTACTACATCGAAGACCTGCGGACGTTGGAATTGAAATGGTGGGACGCCCGCGAGTGTAACTCGGCTTTCATCCAACTGGTCGGCCAGGAAGGGGTGACGTCGGCGCGGGTCACCGAGATCCCTCCCGGTAAAAGTCTGCCGCCGCTGAAATTCGCCCTCGATGAAATCGTCTACGTCGTCGAAGGGCGCGGCCTCTCGACCATCTGGTCTGGCGAGAAACGGCCGAAGAAAACGTTTGAGTGGCAAAAACACAGCATGTTTTTGCTGCCGCACAACTATACCCATCAGTTTACCAACATGCAGGGCGACAAGCCGGTGCGCTTGCTGCATTACAATTACATGCCGCTGACTTTGTCCGGCGTGCGCGACGTCAATTTTATCTTCGGTAATAGCTATGAAGGTGCCGATATCCAGAATGAGATGGATTTTTATTCCGAAGCGAAGATGGTCTCGCAAAACAATCTCGACGAGAGCTGGGGCCGGCGCGCCTACTGGTACGGCAACTTTTTCCCCGACATGAAAGCCTGGGATAAGCTCGATAGCAACGCCCGGCGCGGCGCCGGCGGCCGCAGCGTTTACATTCAATTCCCCGACTCGGAAATGTCCTGCCACATGTCGGTGTTCGACGCGCGCTTGTATAAAAAAGCGCACCGCCATGGCCCCGGCCGGGTGATCGTCATTCCCGTCGGCGAAGGCTACTCGATCATGTGGGAAGAAGGTAAAGACAAAGTCGTCGTCCCCTGGCATGAAGCGAGTCTGTTCGTGCCGCCCAACAAATGGTTTCACCAGCACTTCAACGCCGGCGGCGAGCCGGCGCGCTACCTGGCGCTCCATCCGCCCATGCAGTTTCACGGCCACGCCGAGAAAGTCGAAGACCGCGCCAAGGACCAGATCGAATACTGCAACGAAGACAAATGGGTGCGCGAAAAATTCGAAGGCGAGATGGCCAAACGCGGGATTACCTCACTGATGCCGCCGGAGACCTACACCGATCCCAACTTTGAATGGAACTGGAAACCGTTTGTCCAGCAGAGCCAAAAATAGGCTGTCGCAGTTTCCACCGCATTAACAAAAAAGCCCCACCGAGTGTGGGGCTTTTTTGTTAATGCGGTAATCGAAAAGATTCTATGTCGATACAGCAAATTATGGTCGCGAAATAGAATCGATTGAGCAGTTCATGGGAAACTATTAGCCCAGGTATGTTTTGAAATCATCGAGTGGCGACTGGACAAACCGAGGGTTTGTCCATTTAGACAACAGTCCCTTAGATCGCCAAATTGATCTCGCGGATGGATCTGCAATAGCGGGCGCTGGCGGACCCACGCTAAAGATTCGCCAGGCAACATTTAGCAATTCGCAAACAAGCGTAATGTTTGAATAGGGCCCGCTAGTGACACGAACTACTTGCCGTCGTCGATGCTGACGACGATGATGGCGTTGGCAATCAGCCAACCGTCGTCGCCCTTTTCATTGAGCACCTGCAATCCGCCGTGGACGACGTTGACGTGCCCGCCGCCGTGGGGCAGCGTTTCCAGCACGGCCTGGCGATCCACCGCCTCAGGCTTGGGCACGCCGATGGTTACGTCCACCCGCATGTCGTCGGCAGTCTTGCCTACCAGCCGGGGAAATCCCAAGCTGCTGTGATGAATCGCATCGAATACCGCCCGCTTGGCGGCGGCGGTGTAATCCAACCCGTGCACATCCACGCCCATGCCCATTTCTGTAACGCACCGTACCAAGGCCATAGCTGATACCTCCATGATCACGAAATCAGTTTCAGACGTTCCAAAGGTTCCTGTCGTTGCAGACGTTCCAGACGTTCCAAATAGTTGAGCGCGGATGTTTCAACGCTAAAAAAGAGCGCTAAGTCTCGATCGCTCTATTTATGCGATCTCGTATCGTCGAATCAATACCTTGCGCTGGTCCGACCTACGGGTCGGGCTAATTACGTTTTGAACGACTTGAGCGAAGCGGTTGAACGGCTGGAACGACTCGAACCAAGACCCAGCGCCCGCTCATAGCCGTGTCGCTACACGTTCAGGTTGACGAGATCGGTCGCGCAGGGAGCAGTCTCGAGGAAATCCCAGCTCTTCATCCAGTCGTAGGTGCGTTGCAGTTCATCGGCCGGGATCGGCGCCGGATCGACCAGATAGAGGCGGCTCTCGCGCAGATCGTCGACGGTGAGCTGACTGATCTGCGGATCGCGATCGCGATAATAGTCGATGAAGTAGTGCATATAGGCGCGCTTGTTCGCCATGATCCGCCGGACCGCGGCGCGGATCGCGCGGTTGAAGGCGGCGTAAGTCTCGCCATCCACACGATCGGACGCCACGTCGGTGCCATGGTGGAAAGCCGAGATGACGACACGACAGCCGATTTTTTCAGCCAACGAAATATACGGTTCGGTCAGGGTCGTCGCTTCGATAGTCTTGTCCATGAGCATCTTGAAGCGGTAGTTGGAGCCGTTCGGCACGCGGCCGATCTTGATCAGCTCGCGCGGCACGAAGCCTTCCAGCATCTGCAAGGCCAGATAGTGCGTGCCGCTATACATGGGGACGCCGATTTGCACGTTGGCGAATTGCTGCGGCACCTGCACCGGCGAATCTTCGCGGACGACGATCCCGGCAAAATTCACCATGGAACGACGGCCAACCTGCCGGCTGCCGACGTTGGTGGTTTCGACGCGCGAGAAATTGCCCCATTCGCAAGCGTTATAGAGATCGGCCTCGCCTGACTCCATCATGCGGCCGTGGCTCGTATAACGCGAGGCGTCTTTATGATCGGTGATATGCAACTGCGGGCTTTTGTCGACGCCCTTCTCACGGTCCATCCACTCGATCCGGATGCCTTCCTTCTCGAACAGACCCTCGTCATAGGCGACGAGCTCGGCCAAGCCTTGAAACGGCGCAGTGGTTTCCAATCGCAGTGTCTTCATAGATTCCTCTCCATGGGGCGTTAGGTAAGTTATTTTTTATACAGTGGCATTCTAACTTCTGTCAAACAACCTAAAGATGCGGCCCCGGGTTTCGTTCCAAGCCGTCAAAACGTCTTTGGCCAGTTGACACGACGCCGCCCATACGGCTATTTTCCGCGACAAACGGCGTGCGGCGAAAGTGCGCTATGTAGTAGAGGCCAACTGAAGAGAAAAATACCATGAAACGCAGCATGAAAAGAATCCTCACGTCCCATGTGGGTAGCCTGGCCCGAGCCGACTCCCTGATACCGCTACTACGACTAAGGGAACAGGGTCAACTCTACGACGGCGACGAGCTCGCTAGGCGGGTGCGCGAGGCGGTAACGGACATGGTGCGGCAACAAGTCGAAGCGGGCATCGATATTGTCACCGACGGCGAGCAGGGCAAATCGAGCTTCTACGGCTACGTCGTCGAACGCTTCAGCGGCTTCGAGCGCAAGCCGCCGGTTCCGGGTAAGGAAATGCGACCGCGGTCGGCGGGCAGGGAGTATCTCGCTTTTCCCGACTACTACGCCTGGTCCGAACGCATCGCCGAACCGTTTGGCGGCCGCGGAGGACGCGGGCGCGGCGTCGATACTTGCACCGGACCCGTCAGATATAAAGGCCAAGAGGCGGTCCAGGCAGACATCGCCAATCTCAAAGCGGCGATAGAGGGCCGTGCCCACGAGGATGTTTTCATGCCTGCGATCTCGTCCGCCTACGTCGCGGCGACTTTTGCCAACGAATACTACCGCTCCCACGCAGAGTATGAGAAGGCCGTATCCGACGCCATGCGCGAAGAGTACCAGGCGATTGTCGACGCCGGATTGATTCTCCAGATCGACGATCCGCGCCTGGTCACCTATTATATGATGCACCCCGAGCTCAGCGTTGCCGACTGCAGGAAGTGGGCGGCTGAGCGCGTCGAAGTCATCAACGACTCGCTCCGCGGCATCCCGCCTGAGAAGGTCCGCTTCCATACCTGCTACAGCATCGATGTCGGCCCGCGCATCCACGAGATGGCCCTGAAGGACATCGTCGACATCATTCTGAAGATTAACGCCGGCGCCTATTCCTTCGAAGCGGCGAACCCACGGCACGAACACGAATACCATGTCTTCGAGCAGGTCAAGCTGCCCGCCGACAAGATCCTCATACCGGGCGTGATCAGCCACACCACCAACCTGGTGGAG
>JBGTCC010000436.1:0-6189 GCA_041749055.1 Thermodesulfobacteriota bacterium
GCGCGAGCTCTTGTCGAGCTTGGCGCAAATGGACGCGCGGGATAGTATCCCTCACGAAATCATCGTCGCCAATAATGCGCCGGTTGAGCTTACGGCCCAAATGGTCGAAAACCTTGTCCGGGAATACGGCGATCGCGAACCTGGACGTTGGCGCCATTTTCGCGAACCTCAACCGGGAAAATCTCTTGCATTGAACAAGATCATTCCACTAGCGCAGTCCGAGATACTCGGTTTCATCGACGACGACGTTACTGTGGAAAAGTCCTGGCTTCGGGTTACCGCGGAGTTCTTCGCCCGATACTCCTATGACGTCAAACAGGGATCGATACTGGTTCCACCGGAATTTAGCGGGGACGCGAACCTGCACATCTTACTCAATCGTTATCGGACGATTTGTTATTATCAAAAACCAGGTGCGGAGGTGCGGGAGATTCGCAGCCTCAATGGAGCTAATATGGCGCTACGGCGCGAGTTCCTGCAACATTGCGGGCTTTTCGACGAACGGATCGGCCCGGGTCGATCGGGCACGTCAATGGATGTCGAGTTTGGCGAAAGAGTGATGCGCGTTGGCGGTCGCATCGGTTATGCGCCAAGTTCGATTGTCTATCATCAGGTCGATTGGGACCGACTCACTGAGAGTTATTTTCGCCAGCGCCACGAAATGCAGGGGCGAAGCCGGCTTATTTACAAACAATGCAGCGGTTTGAGTATTGCCGCCAATCTGCTGCGTTCGCTGCTCGAATTCGGCGTGTATTCTGTGGCGCACAACGAACGAAAGAAATATCGTGCTAAAGGCCGCATCTATCACTATCGCGCCATGGCCAATGACAAAATTCGCTGTCGATCTAACGTTTAACGTGCGCTTCACAGCCAAAACTTGCAATTCCCATGAAACCTTGTCGGGTGCTTTACGTGCTAAAAAATTACCCGCAGATGTCGGAGACTTATATCAAAACCGAAATCGAAGCGGTAAAGCAACACTGCGATATCAAAATTGTCTCGACGAAAGCGGCAAATTTGCCGGCAAAAAATCATGAACCTTACGAGCGCTTGACCAACCTGGCTGCGATTCGACAAGTGATTGAAGAGTTTCGGCCCGATGTCTTGCACAGTCACTGGCTTCACTCGGTGAAAATTCTCGGCAACTTGTCGCGCCTGACCGGGGTGCCATTCACTGTGCGGGCCCATTCCTTCGATTCAATTTGGCCAGAGCCATACTCGGTGGTGGAGCGCGTTCCCCTTCTTGGCGCTTTTCGGAATCCGTCGCATATTCGGCGCGCGCTCGATGTCATTAACGGCGAGCTTTGTCTCGGGGTTTTAACGTTTCCCTTCGCGCGCGCCCGGCTCGAGCGCGCAGGCATTCGTCCGGACAAGCTTTTCGACTGTTATCCTGTGGTCAATTACCGACTGTTCCATAACAAAGGCCCGAACGGCGATGCAATCATGAATGTTGGTGCCTGCATCCCCAAGAAAAGAATGGAAGACTTTCTCGATATTGCCATGGCGGCACCGAAGATGCGTTTTAATCTTTACGCACTTGGTTATGAAGTCGAAAAGTTGCGCGAGCTGGCCAAAAACCGCAATAGCCCGGTCCATTTCAACCTGCCATTAGAGCTCGAAGAGATGCCCGCAGCCTACAAACAACATCGCTGGCTGGTCTATACCGCCGCTCCGCAAGGCAATGTCGGGTGGCCCCTGTCCATTGCCGAAGCGCAAGCATCTGGCGTTGGGGTGTGTATGGCGAATATCCGGGGCGATCTGCGTGATTATGTGGGCGCAGCCGGGTTTCTCTACAACACAATGGACGAGGCGCTCAAGATTATATCGCAACCTTTTCCTGAGGAATTGCGTCAGCTCGGTTTTGCCCAAGCGAAGAAGTCCGACGCGTTTGAGCATCGTGCCTTGTTGCTCGATCTCTGGGCAAAGGGTCAGTCAAAGCGTAGCGGCTCTGCCTAAGAAGGCAATTGATTTGGCAAACCGGAAAGCAAATGCCGAGAGCCCGCTGCGGAACTGCTGCGTAAAATGAATAGCTGCTCGGTCCGCGGACTATTAATCGGTGGACAAATATATTTGGATAACAATCCGGAGCGTCCATCTCAATCGTCCCGCTAATCTGGTTTCGGACATCTAAATAATTCATTTCCGCTGGCTCCCCATATTCATGAATGGTGTGAGTTTATAACATCCTTCATGCCGTCATTCACGCTGACTTCGGCATCGCCGAATTGTTAAACTCCTCCCGCATCTCCGACTGCAATCTTCCGCCGATATTTCTGCCAGTCCATAAATCCCCCCTCGGCCAAATGCTTAAGGGTGACCCAGCCGCATCGTTCTTTCAGGGATCGGCGCGTTTGCGGCCGGTAGGACGGATTACCTAAACAGTTATGCTATAAAGAGAACCTAACAAGCAATTATCTGCCATGAGGCCAAGCACCGGCAGTCTTAGTTTAAAGCCGATCAAAGCGCGCGAAGCATCAAGCCGCCCAACCATGGAGCAAACCGAATCAACTCAAGCGCAGGTCACTCGCTATAGACTTTTCCTGACGTTTTCCCGAATCACCCTGTCTGGTTTTGGCGGCGTGATGTTCTGGGCACGGCGGACCCTGATCGAACGTGAGCGCTGGCTTACCGAAAAACAGTTCGTCGAACTATTGACGCTGGCACAGCTCGTCCCGGGACCTCCGGGGCTCAATCTAACCGTAATGGTCGGCTATCGATTCGGCGGCTGGACCGGCGCCGCCGCCACAGTCAGTGGCTTTTTGCTCTGGCCCTGTCTGGTGGTCATCGGCATGGGTGTCTTGTACCAACACTACGGCGCTCTGCCGCAAGTGCAGCGCGCCCTCGCCGGCATGTCCATCGTCGCCGCCGCACTGATCTTCTCGAACTTCATCAAGCTGGCCAAGGTATTGCCGCGACGCTGGCGGCCCTGGTTGTTTGCCGTGCTCGCCTTTGTTGGCGTCGGGATTCTGCGCTGGCCGCTGTTTTGGGTCGTCGGCACGCTCGCGCCCTTGGCTCTCTTTGCCGCATGGAAAGAGATGCGGTGATGCAACGCGTCGACTTGAGCGCGCTGTTTCTCCATTCACTGGCCCTATGGTTCGTCGCCGTCGGCGGACCATCGACGATCCTGCCGGATTTCCACCGCTATATCGTCGAGGCGAACCAGCTAATGACAAGCACCGACTTCGCCGAACTCTATACCCTGGCGCAGGCCGCGCCCGGTCCCAACTTCATGTACGTCACGCTGATCGGCTGGCATCTCGCCGGATGGGCGGGCGCCGTCACGATGACGATCCCGGTCCTCATCCCCGCAACCACTCTCTCACTGCTGGTCAGCCATTTGAATGAGCGCTACCCCAACGCGCCCATGGGCCGCGTCATCAACCGCGGCCTGGCGCCGCTTACAATCGGCCTGATGTGCGCCAGCTCGACGCTCTTGATGCGCACGGTCAATCACGACTGGCGCGGCTACCTGCTGACCTTGGTCACTGTAACGTTTGTCCTGCGCACGTCGTGCAATCCACTGTGGCTGCTCGCGGCAGGCGCGCTCGCGGGTGTGTTGGGTTGGGTATGAGCATCGAGTCTTGCTTAGTCGACAGAGTCGGCCTAGAACGGCCGGTCCCTGAGCCAAATCTTTTCCCAGCTACTTCGCCCCCTGCCGTATCCTATGATGATATACTTAGCGTGACGGGCCAATCCTGCCGTACCCGTTGCCAGGAGCAGAATTTCATGAATCTCGTCGCACCGCCTAACGATGAATATTTCCAGCCCTTCACCCAGAGTGAAGTGGAGAGTTCCATTCCTGAGGTGTTCGAGCGGCGCACCCAAGGGTTTGGACAGCGCATCGCGATCCAGACTCAACAAAGGTCTTACACCTACGCCTCCTTGAAAACTGCTGCCGATCGCATCGCCCACGCGCTCCTTGAGCAACTCGGGGATGGGTCTGATCCCATCGCGATCCTGCTAAACGATACCAGCGAAGCCATCGCAGCCATTTTCGGCATACTCAAGGCGGGTAAAATTTATCTCCCGCTCGACGTCACACTGGCTTTGCCGCGGCTACGATATCTAATCGAGGATTCGCGCGCTCGCCTGCTGCTAACGGACATCCAGACCCTCAGCCTGGCGCGTGAGCTGACAGCAAATACGGCTTTGCCGACTCTAAACCTAGACCTTTTGCCAAAGGGAGCCCTGCCTGGAGAATTTCCGAAGACAAACACTCCGGACCGCCTTGCAGCCCTGCTCTACACCTCGGGTTCCACCGCCCAACCCAAAGGCGTCATGCACAGTCACCGCACTCTCCTTCATCTCACCATGCGTTATACGAATCTTTATCGCGTCATCCCGCGCGACCGTATCGCGTTATTGAGAACTCTGACGGTGATTGGCGGCAGCACACACGCCCTCGGTACTCTACTCAACGGCGCTTCTCTCTATCCTTTGAATCTCAAGCAGCACGGCCTGGTCCACCTGTTGGATTGGCTGCGGACCAACCGAATATCGATGTGCGCTTTCGGCCCGACGCTAATTCGCACCATCGCCGGGATCTCCAGCGACACAGACCCATTGCCGGCGATGCGCAAAGTAACCCTGTCGGGAGAACCGGTTTACAAAAGCGATATCGATATCTGCAGAAGGCTGTTCTCACCAGCATGCGTCTTGGTGAACTCGCTCGGCGCGACCGAAGCACCCTTTGCCGCGCAATTTCGCATTGACCCGGATACGAAGATCCCGGGAGATCTCGTTCCGGTCGGTCATCCGACCTCCGACCTCATTATCACGCTGCGCGACGAACACGGCGATGCCGTGACCGACGGAACACCGGGAGAGATCGTCGTACAGAGCCGTTACGTCGCCCTGGGTTATTGGAAAAATCCGCAGCTGACCCAGGCCAAGTTTTCCCCGTCTCCCGACCGCGCGGAAGAACGCCTCTACTTTACCGGCGATCTTGGGCGCCACTTGCCGGACGGCACGCTCGTCCACCTAGGACGCAAGGACGATATCGTCAAGATTCGCGGATACCGCGTCGGTCTCGTCGAAATTGAAGCAGCCTTGATGCAACACCGCGGCGTCAAGCAAGTTGCCGTGACCTCTTTTGCTGAAACAGAGGGCGGCAATTATTTAACCGCATACGTCGTGCCAAGTGATGAGAGTCAACCGACGATGGGTGAACTCACGACCTTTCTCCAGAGCCGCCTGCCGGATTTCATGGTGCCGGCGCAGTTCGTCTTCATGACTGAATTTCCGCAAATCAATAATAAGATCGATCGCCGAGCACTGCCGAGAATCGCGCGCGGTCACCGCGACGCGGATCGAGCTTACGACGCGCCGCGCAACGGTATCGAGGCCGCGATCTGCGGCGTCTGGGAGGAAGTCTTAGGGATCGCACCGATCGGCGTCAACGAACAGTTTCTGTTGCTCGGCGGAGATTCTCTCAAGGCGACACAAATAATTTCTCGGTTACAACAAAGGTTTGGATGGGAAATTGGCATGGCTGCTTTTTTCAAGGCCGCTACGATCGCCGAGCTTGGCGAGATCATTCTTCTTGACGCAGGGACGGTGTGATACAAATGAAGTTGTATTTAAGCGCTTCGACTGAAGCGTTTACTCTTTGTCCTTCAACAGTTTTTTGAGATCGGCGAAAGGATTGTAGGTCGCCGGAGGATCGTCTTCGTCATGCACCGCGGTGTCGCTGCTCGCGTCCCGATCCAAGGAGCGCGAGTGCTCGCTGTCGTGGCAGTACATGCACAAGAGTTCCCAGTTGCTGCCGTCGGGCGGATTGTTGTTGTGGTTGCGGTCTTTGTGGTGCACCGTCAGCTCGTGCAGTTTCTTACCGGTAAATTCCCGGCCGCACCAGGCGCATAGCCACGGCAATATCTTGAGCGCTTGATCGCGGTAAAGATTGCCCCGGCGCACCCGCATCTGCCGCGCCTCGGCTAGAATGTGGTCTAGTTCGTCGTCATTCGATCGGGTGGTCTTAGATGCCATTGCGAATTTAACTCACGCCGCTCTAAACCGCGCCGCTGGATATTCGAACTGCCGTCAATAGGAAGGTTATTACTGTGCGCCACTCGCCGCAAGACCAGCCAAAGAAAACAATGAGACTCAGGCAAAAATAGGCACTCGCCTTTCCCGGCCGCGGCGCATTTCCCATAGAGCCGGATAATCGCTAGTCAGATCACCGCCACCGTT
>JBGTCC010000437.1:0-1708 GCA_041749055.1 Thermodesulfobacteriota bacterium
GGATCGGATTGGCATGCAGCTCTTCGTCGCTCGCACTAGCCGCCGCGGCGAACACATTCGCCACCGAATGAGACGGCTTGAAATCGTTGGGATAGACGATCTGCCCGCCATCGCGGAGCTTGGCGAGCTTTTGCTTGCGGACTTCGACCTGCTGGTTTTCTTCTGCGACGACAATCGGTTGGTTATCGGACATGACACTTTGGTTGACCGGCGGAGCCGGCCGAAGAATAATAAAAATTGCCCGAAGCGGGAAAAAATTAGAGACCGAGATTGCGATGAATCTCCAACACCGAACAGGACTTATTCAAGGTGTAAAAATGCAGCCCAGGCACGCCGAATTTAATCAATTCCTCGCACTGCCGGGTGGCGTAATCGATGCCCAGTTTAACCGCGCCGTCGTCATCGTTCTCGACATTCACCAGTTTTGCCTCCAGCTTCGCCGGGATCTTCGAACCGCAAAGCGCGGTGAAGCGGCGCACCTGCGGCGCCGACTGAAGCGGCAAGACTCCGGGAATAATCGGCACAGTTACGCCGAGCTTGCGCAGATCGTCGCTGAAGCGGTAAAAATCCTGATTATCGAAAAAAAGTTGAGTGATGACCGCATCGGCGCCGGCATCGACTTTCTCTTTGAGGAAGCGCAAATCAACTTGCCGGCTGACCGCCCGCGGATGGACCTCCGGAAAGCCCGCAACCCCTACGGAAAAAGACCCCATCGCTGCCGCTTCGCGAACCAATTCTATGGCGTGGTTGAATCCGTCGGGATGAGGCTGCCAGTCGGTCATGCCCTGGGGTGGATCGCCGCCTAGAGCGAGGACATTTTCGATACCATGCTCTTTAAGTTTTCTGAGCACGGCGCGAGCATCGTCCTTAGACTGGCCGACGACGGTCAAGTGGCACATGACCTCGAGACCGCAAGCGGAATGGATCGTATCCACCAGATCGACGGTTTTTTCGCGCGTGCTTCCGCCCGCCCCGTACGTAACAGAACAGAAGGCGGGGTTTATCCTCTTGATCAGCTCGATTTCGCTGAAGAGGTTTTCCTCGCCTTTTTCTGTCTTTGGAGGAAAGAACTCAACCGATAGGGTCAAGCTAGGTTGGCGGTAAAGCTCGGCTAATCTCACACAAGTCCTAGATGACTACCTGACGCTCGCTACTATTAGTAGCACAAGGTTCTGGCGTCGACAAATGTTCAGCGAGAGAAAATGCAAAAATCTTCGAGGGTTAGACGCCTTTGACACGTTCGCGGGCGGCGATTGGGTCGCACCCCGAATCACTTTCCGGAGTGATTAGCCGACGCAGGGCATCGGTATGATCGAGCCACAGTTTTTTTATGTCGTCCGGCACGCCATGGGCCTCGATGGTTTCTTGCAAGATCCGCCGCCTTCTGGCGAAGTGGCCGCCCATGATCGGATGTTTGGCATGGACCTGGTCAAGAGGGCGGCCGTGATATTCCACTGGCGCACCGAAAAAACCCGCGGCGAGTTGGTATTCCATTTCTTTAATGCGCGCATTGTCGGCGTTGCGGAAGAAAAAACCGATCATGCGATCGGCGAACACGCGGTCGACGAAGGCATCGATGACGGCACGAAGTTTTACTTCACCGCCTAGTCGCTCAAACGGCGTCATGGTCATGGAAATACTTTGTCGGTCCGAAGTCCATTCCTCAGCTGTCTCGAGCGGCACGAAGACGTTACATCATGCCTAACTG
>JBGTCC010000438.1:0-4670 GCA_041749055.1 Thermodesulfobacteriota bacterium
TTTTCATAATAGATTTTCATTACGAAAACACTGCCCTCAATAAAAAACGCCGCCTGAACTTTTCAAGCCCAGGCGGCGTTTTCGTTTAGAGCCCGTTGCAGCTTCTAGACAATAACGTTCGGATTCGCCACCTCGGGAGAACTCCAGTCTAGATTGCGTTCCAAGAAGTCGACCACCAGCGGCCAGGACAAATCGGCGGTGCGGGGATTGTAACCGGGCGCGCCTGGATCGACAAACCCATGCCCGCCGAAGGGGAAGAAGTGCCACTCCAGCGACTGGCCATTTTCTTTGAATGCCTGATACATCTGCTCTTGCACCGGCAGCACCGTGGTCACATCGTCGACACCGTATAAATTGATCGACGGACAACGGAATTTTTTAACCGCCACGCTTGGATGCACCGGCCGGAGCGGCGAATCAGGTTCGGCGCGCACGGTAGGATAGTAACCGACGAAGGCGCGCACTTCTTCTGGCACTGACGCGACGAAGTGAATCGCGATGCGCCCGCCCATGCAATAACCGCAGACCGCCACGCGCTGCTTGTTGACGTTGGGCTGCTTGAGCAAGAAGCGCCAGCCCTCGGTCAGCACCCGGGTGAACTCGGGGTCGGGAGTCTTGGCCTGGATCTGCGCGCCAGTGACAATATGGGTCTCTTCGGGAAAACCCAACTGCTCGAAGGCGTTGACGGCGAACGTCGTGTAGCCCAGCTTGGCGAACTTGCGCGTCTCGGTCTTGATGTACTCGCCCATGCCCCCCTTGGGATGGATCAGGTATAACGCCGGTCCCGGTTGGCTGCGTTCCGGCGCTGCCAAATATCCGGCAACGCCATGACGCTTGGTAGTAAATAGTTTCTCAATTATGCGCATGATGGTTTCCTCGCGGTAATAGATTTATCCAGGTTACTAGCATGATCTCCGTCCGCGGCGCAAAGGCTTGCGACGGGACTGATCCGCTTAAGACGGTAGATGGCCTTTTTCAACCAGGTAGGCGCGCAGCGCGTCGCGCCAATGCGGCATGGCGATGATGAATTCTCGCTGCAACCTAGCGCTCGCCAGCGCTGAGTTTTTCGCACGGCGCGCTGCTGTCGGAAACTGCGACGAGGGCACCGCTTCGATGGGTGCCGTCAATTGGCACAGTTCCAAAGCCGTCTGGGCGAACTCGAACCAGGTACAAGAGCCGCTGTTAGCACCGTGAATAATTCCTCTGGCATCGCCGGCGATCAGTTGAGCGATCGTCTGCGCCGCATCGAGAGTGTAAGTCGGCGAGATTTGAATATCGTCGATGACTTTCAGCGGCTCGCCGTTACGCGCTCTGTTGAGGATCGTCTCAATAAAATTACCGCCCTTACCGCGCGCGCCGGTCTTGCCGAATAGGCTGGCTACTCTAATAACCAACCAGTCCGGCGCCGCCTGCTCGACTAAATACTCCCCCGCAAGCTTTGACGTGCCATAAACGTTGATCGGCGCCGCAGCATCGGACTCGATGTAGGGAGAATCTTTGCCGCCGTCGAAAACATAATCGGTGCTAATGTAAATGCATTTCGCGCCGCTCTGAGCGGCAACCCGCGCGACGTTGAGCGCACCGATGGCATTAACAGCGAAGGCTTCGCGCGCCAGCGATTCACAGTCATCGACTCGGACAAAAGCAGCACAGTTAATGATCGTTTGAGCCTTGAGCGGCAACAAAACCTGGCGCACCGAAGCCAATTCCGTGCATTCAATCCGACTATGATCGAGTGCGATGACCTCGAAACGATCGGCAACCCGCAGAACCTCGACTAGGTCATGGCCCAGCTGGCCGCTACTGCCGATAACAACGACGCGATCCATCAGGGGGTATTGCCCCAACTCTGGGCATAAACCGATTCGTAGTATTTCCGATATTCACCGGAAGTCACCCGCGCCACCCAGTCCGCGTGGGACAAATACCAATTCACGGTCTGCTGTAAACCGCTGGCGAAATCCACTCGCGGCATCCAAGCTAGCTCTTTACGTGCTTTAGCAGTATCAAGGGCGTAGCGCCGGTCGTGACCGGGGCGGTCGGTGACGTAGCGGATGCGCGCGGTGAGTTGGCCCAGGTCGATGTCCTTGAGCGCCGCGATGGCGCCACAGATCGCCTCGACCACGGCCAAATTACTGCGCTCTTCGCTGGTGCCGATATTATAAATCGAACCGATCTGGCCTTTCTCCAAGACCGCCAACAACGCCCGGCAGTTGTCCTCGACATGAATCCAATCGCGAAGCTGCAAGCCGTCGCCATAGATTGGGAAGTCGAGATCGCCGAGACCGTTGCGCAGCAGCAACGGAATGAGCTTTTCAGGAAATTGATACGGGCCGTAATTGTTCGAGCTGCGCGTCACGACGATCGGCAAACCATAGGTGCGCCGGTAGGAAAAACAGAGCAGATCGGCGGCGGCTTTGCTCGCTGAATAGGGACTGCTTGGCGCCAAGAGAGATTCCTCGTTGGACGGCAGCTTGCCTTCCTTGTCGCCATAAACTTCGTCGGTGGAAATTTGCAGGAAACGCTCCACCCCCACCCGCCGCACAGCTTCGAGCAGCGACTGCGCGCCGCCAATATTGGTCTGGAGAAACGGCGATGAGTCGAGGATGCTGCGATCCACATGGGACTCGGCGGCGAAGTTAACCACCGCCCAGGGCTGCTCTTCAGCAAGCGTGCGCTCGACCAGTTCGCGGTCGCAAATATCGCCCTGGACGAAACGCATACGTTGCGGGCTAATATCGGCGACATTTTCCAAATTGCCGGCGTATGTCAGCTTATCGAAATTGACAATGCGGTAATCCGTAGAGGTCGACAGCAGACGCACGAAATTGCTGCCGATAAAACCGCAGCCGCCGGTGACAAATAGGGTTTTCATAATCTCTGACGGAACCAACGGCTGTCATCGACTGTTTTGGTCAAAGCCGGTATCAGCTTCACGCAGCCGCGGCCACCGGCGATCGCGCGGCGAAAGTTGCGGCGACGCGACCGGCCAGGCGATTTTCAAATCCGGATCGTCCCAGGCGATACCGGACTCAAGTGCCGGGGCGTATTCATCGCTGGTCATATACAAAATATCCGCTTCGGCGCTGACGACGCAAAAACCATGGGCGAAACCCGCCGGCGCGTAGAGCATTTTTTTATTTTCCGCGCTCAACTCCATGCTGACCCATTGGCCGTAGCTCGGCGCCCCCTGGCGCAGGTCCACCGCGACATCGAAGATCGTGCCCGCGATGGCGCGCACGAGTTTGCCTTGGGCGTTCGGCCGCTTTTGAAAGTGCAGGCCGCGCAAAATGTCGCGCTCCGAGTGCGACTGATTCCCTTGCACGAACATTTCGCGAATTCCATGGGCGGCAAATTCCGAGTGCTTATACGTCTCCATGAAAAAACCGCGCTCGTCGGGAAAAACCCGCGGCTCGATAACAATCACGTCGGCAATCCCAGTGGGGGTAAATGTAAACGGCATCAGAGCAACACTTCGGAGTCGTCGCCGATCATCAAGCGGTAGGCCTGGCGGCTCTTTTGTTCGCGCACCACGGCGGAGTTCTTGCCGAGCAAGCTATCTTCAAGACGATCGACAAACTCCACCCTCGCGCTTTCCAACAACAGGCAATGTTCGAGCACGGACGAGATGATGCGGCAGCCATTGCCGATGGAAGTAAACGGCCCGACGAAAGAGTTCTCCACCAGCACGTCGTCGCCGATCACCACCGGGCCGCGCACCGTGCTGTTGACCACGCGGCTGCCTTTGCCCAACTGCACTCGTCCGGTCACCTGGCTCAGGCCATCGATCTGGCCATCGATCTTGCGCTGCACCCACTCGTCGAGCACGACGGTATTGGCGGTCAACAAATCGTCTTTCTTGCCGGTGTCAAGCCACCAGGCGTCGATACGATGGCTCAACACCTTGCCACCTTGGCTGAGCAAGTGTTGAATCGCGTCGGTGATCTCCAGTTCACCGCGCCAGGACGGCGTGATCTTGTCGATGGCGCTGTAAATGCTCGGGGTGAAAAAATAAATGCCGACTAGCGCTAGATTGGATTTCGGTTGTTGCGGTTTTTCCACCAGACTGAGCACGCGCTGTTGGGCGTCGACTTCAGCAATGCCAAAGCTCGACGGGTTGTCGACTTCCTTGAGCAAGATCGAAGCAACCGCCGCGGAGTTTTCGAATTCTTCGCGAAAGCTTTCGATTCCCGAGCCAATAAGATTATCGCCCAGATACATAACGAAGGCGTCGTCGCCCAGGTAGGGCCGCGCCACTTTCACCGCGTGGGCGAGACCGAGGGGCTCGGTCTGCTCGATATAAGCGATGGTCATGCCCCAGGCGCTACCGTCACCCACCGCGTCGCGGATCGCCTGGCCGGTCTCGGGCGAGATGACGATGCCGACGTCATTGACCGCGGCTTTTTGCAGGTTATCGAGGACATGGAACAAGATCGGCCGATTAGCCACCGGCACGAGCTGCTTGGCCGCGGTGTGGGTCAGCGGACGCAGCCGGGTGCCGCGGCCGCCGCTCAGGACCAGCCCTTTGAGCCTATTCGCGGCCATGTGCTCGGTTCAATGCTTGGTGAAGACGCGCCCTGGCAAATCTCATGTAGCGCAGATTACCTTCACTGAATCTTTTTTTCCATCGATAAAGTCCATGAACTTTAGCCTGTGGGTTGGCTTTCCTC
>JBGTCC010000439.1:0-4306 GCA_041749055.1 Thermodesulfobacteriota bacterium
ATCCACCACGGCGATACGGTTGCCGGGCAATGCTGAAGTTCGTTGAGTCGCCCCCTCGCTTGCCGACGGAACGTCAACGACCCTCGCCACCGGTAAACGCACGATAAACTCGCTGCCCTTTCCCGGCCCCTCGCTCTGCGCCTCAATCGTGCCGCCATGCAGCTCGACCAAGTTGCGCGCCAGCGTCAGCCCGATGCCCAAGCCATCGTAGCGGCGCGCTCTGCCGTTATCAACCTGAAAAAACATATCGAAGATATGCGGCAGTTTTTCCGGCGCGAGGCCGATGCCGGTGTCTTTGACCGAAACAATGACTTCGTTGCTGGTCGCTGTATCCACTCTTGCGGCTTCCGTCTTTTCATCCTCGCTTGCCTTGGCGGAACCTCCGGTGAGCTTGTCGAAGGGGAGAAGGTTGAGGGCCATCCCGAGCCTCGCTGTGAAGCGAATCTCACCGCTACTTTCCATATACTTGGCGGCATTGTTCAATAAATTGGCAAACACTTGGGTCAGCCGCGCCGGGTCACCGTCAAGCATCAGAGTATGTGCCGGCAGATCGACCGTGAGCTTATGCCCCCTGGCTTCGATGAGCGGCCGGCTGATTTGCAGCGCGTCCTCAACCACCGCGCGCAGTTCCACCGACTGCTTATGCAGCGGTAATCGCCCTCGCGTGATTCGGCTGACGTCGAGTAGATCTTCCATCAAACGGGACATTAAATTGATTTGCTGGTCGATCAAGTCGCGGCACCAGTGCAGCTTCGGGTCCGCGGCATCGAGGGTTTTTAGAATTTGCACGGCGTTGGCAATCGGCGCCAGCGGGTTACGCAACTCATGCGACAGCATCGCTAAAAATTCGTCCTTGCGCCGGTCGGCTTCTTTGAGCTCGGCGACGCGCTGCTCGAGTTCGTCTTCGAGCCGTTTGCGCTCGGTGATATCAACGGCCAGACTACCCACGTAGCGCTTGCCCGAACGATCTTTGAGCACAAATCGAGAATTGAACCACCAGGAGCGGCTGCCGTCGGGGTTTTTCGTTTGTTCAATCTCCTCCTGCAGTCCGCCATGGGCAAGCACGGCCAAATCTTTTTGCCGCAACTTCTCGGCGACAGCCGCCGGCCACAAATCGAAGACGGTTTTGCCTTGCCATTGTTGCGCATCGATATCGAAATGCTTCAGATAATTACGGCTCAGGTAAACATAGCGTCCGTCTTCTGCAACCATCCACGCGATCGTCGCGCTGTTTTCGAGAAAGGCACGCAGTCGTTCCTCGCTTTCTTGCAACTTTGCTTCACGTTCGAGAATTTCATTTCGCGATTCCTCGGCCGCGGTCCGCTGCGCTTCGGCCTCGATGCGCAATGTGCGATCCTGAAAGCTTTGTCGCGCCAGCGTTCCGGACTGAACCAATTGGCGATGTAATTCATCGATCTCATGAACCGTGGAACGTTTGAGTTCGATCGGCTCACCGCGCTGGATCGCCTCCGCCGAACCAGCCAACCGGGCGAGCGAGCTGGTCAGCCGCCCCCCTAAAAATAGCGCCGCCGCCAGACTTACCAACAGCAACAGTGCCGCGCCGGCTATCAGCAAATAAAGGGTCTGATTGAACGCCGCCTGCGCCGCGGCTTGCGAAACACCGATCGCGGTGGTCCAACCGGTCGATTTTGATCGAACAAAATAAAGCGATGTCGATGCGTCTGCCGGACTCTGGGTGATCGCCACTCCTTCATCCAGCTTGGCCATCTGCTCGAGGAGCGGCGCCGCCGCGCGCCGGCCGACGAACCGCTCCGCAGCCGTCGTATGGGTGACGACAACTCCCTGGCGGTCGACGATCATTCCATGCGAGCCTGCGGGCAGCCCCTCTTCCAGCAGCAGTCTAGTAAATGCTCCTAACTCGAAGGTTATTTCCAAAACGTAAAGAATTTTGTTGTCGCGCTTGACCGGCACTCCGATCGTGATCCCGGGACGCCGGGTGGTTAAGGTGATGAACACATCGGAAACTGCCGGCTGACCGTCTTCGATAATCTTCTTTAGATGAACCGTGCTGCCGACAGCGAGATCGGGATACACGGGATTTCTCCCTTGCGGCTGTCCTTGCCGAAAAGGATTGGGCAGTGAATCTCCTATGGGTCTGGCCGTGTTGACCAGCTGTTGACCATCGAGAGCGAAAAGAATGATGCGCGAACCGTGACGTTTGGCCGCGGCGGCCGTCGCCAAGCGATAGAAAGGTCGGAAATCAGGCTCGTCGAGAGACGGCGCGCCTTCAAGCGTATCCAGCACCGCCCGCGCGCTGGCGATTTCCCGGTCCACGGCGAGGGAAAGCGCGCGGGCGGTGCCGCGCAAGCCGCGGTCGACACTCTCCCGCTGCTGATCAATTTCACGCCGCATCAGAATAGCCGCGAAAATGAGCATCGGCACCAACGTCGCGACAATCAGCACTACCAAATGCCAGCGCAGCTTGATCGATGATTGCAGCTTCATCGAAGTGTGGCGCGCCGGCCAAGTTCTGAAGATTGGATTTTCATTCGTTACGTTGCCACCGCAACTGCTCGGGTTGACCCCTCGAAATCTTTGAGTAGCATTTCAGTAGTTAAATATCAGTAAACTGTCAATATCCTCCTCGTCACAAATTTGGGACATCCTCCCCAGGGTCGAAGGATTTACCAATCCTCGTCCAGCCATGGGCATTTACGCTCACCATGAAATCGGTCTTGCTACTGGCAATTTTGAAAGTTAAAGTCTGTCCGTTTCGGCTAAAAACTAACATCAACGGTGGCCCAACTTGCGTCGGTTATACGCAACGCCTCTGGGTCAACCGGCATAGAGGTTGGTCTCGATGAGCAGACAGTTGCGCAATATCGACCATCTTGCATTCATGGGTCTGCTTGCGGCAATTTACTTCTTTGCGGGTAAAATCGGTTTAGCCCACGCCTTTCTCCATCCGAGCGCCTCCGCGGTGTGGCCGCCGACGGGCATCGCGTTCGCTGCTCTTCTGCTTTGGGGATACCGCTTATGGCCCGGCGTGTTGCTGGGCGCTTTCTTGTTAAATCTCACCATCGCAGGGAACGTAGCGACATCCGCCGGTATCGCTGTTGGTAATACCGCGGAAGCCTTGTTGGGCGCGTGGCTGGTGAACCGCTTTGCCAACGGCGTCAAGGCGTTCGATCACGCCGGCTCGATATTTCGATTCGTCGTCGGTGCCGCTTTACTTAGCACGGCGGTAAGCGCCTCCATGGGAGTGTCAAGCTTGTGTTTGGCTGGCTTCGCGCCGTGGGACCATTTCTTGCCGATATGGCTGACCTGGTGGTTGGGCGACATGACCAGCAGTCTAGTCTTGACGCCCCTGATCATTGTCTGGAGCGCAAAGCCAGTCCCTCCCCTTAAACCGCAGCAAATCTGGGAAGCGCTCGGTATTTTGTTCTTGGCGTTGGTGGTTGCCCAGATCGTTTTTGGCGAATGGTCATACTCTGACAACAAGTACCGGCTTTCATTCCTGTGCAGTCCGCCGATTTTGCTAGCGGCTTATCGATTGGGTCGCCATGGCGCGGTCACCGCGGTATTCCTGGTATCGGCCGCCGCCATTTGGGGAACATTGCGCGGCTTCGGTCCCTTTGCCTCGGGCCAACCGAACGAATCTCTAGTGTTCTTACAAGCCTTCATGGGCACCACCGCGATTACCGCAATCGTCTTAGCCGCCGTGACTGCCGAGCGCAGAGAAAGTGAACAGGCCTTGCGCGAAAGCTCAGGCCGACTGCAAGCGATCGTGGATACTGCCGTGGATGGCATCATTACCATCGACGAGCAAGGTCTCGTCACTTCTTTCAACCCGGGCGCACAGGGGATTTTCGGCTATGACAGCGCTGAGGTAATTGGCCGCAACGTGAAGCAGCTCATGCCGGAGCCCTATCACCGCGAGCATGACTCCTACCTTGCAAGATATTCGCGCACCGGTGAGCGGAAGATCATCGGCATCGGCCGAGAGGTCCAGGGGCTGCGCAAGAATGGCGCGATTTTTCCACTGGAGCTGGCTGTGAGCGAGACCCAATTGGGCGATCGGCGTATCTTCACCGGCATGGTTCGCGATATCACTGCGCGGGTTGAGGCGCTAAACCATCTGGCGGCAGAGCACGCGGTGACTAGAGCCCTGGCCGAGTCTCGGACGTTGGCCGAAGCATCCGTAAAAATACTTCAGACCATCTGTGAAACATTGGACTGGGAATTCGGCGCGCTCTGGACCAAATACCCGGATGCAGGGGTGCTGCGTTGCGTCGCAAGCTGGCACCCGCCGGCAAAGGCTTTTCCCGAATTTGCCGCGATTTGC
>JBGTCC010000440.1:0-3756 GCA_041749055.1 Thermodesulfobacteriota bacterium
CAGGATCGTGAGTTTTCTCAGAGCGGTCCGCCGGCGGCACCCTCGATGCTTCATAACTTGAATCCCAAGCGGATGCCGCATATAGCAGAGTTCATGGGTGAGATCATGCGCGGCGAGTCGCGCCAGACCCCGGCGCGGCGCGCGGCGGATATTGCCAAGGATCGCGGCGTGGCCATGCCGTCTGATCCCTGAAAGGTATGTTGAGGATGGAATCATGAGCTTCATCGAAGTCATTCATGAGTCAGAGGCTACCGGCGAGCTGAAACAAGTTTATGCAAGAACCCTCGCTCGGTTGAGCCCGTCGGTGCGCCAGAGACGCGGCGATAAGCTGCCGCCCATCGTTAGAATTTTCAGCCTCTGTCCGGCGCTGCTCGAAGCGCGGGTCGGTTTCGACAAGGGCATCTACCGGCCCGGCCTTTCCGGCTTGGGGCGACGCAAGGAAGAGCTCATCGCCACCCAGGTAGCGGCGCTGAGCGGTTGCCGGTTTTGAGGTATCGGTCACGGGGAGTTTCTCCGTGTCGACGGCAAGATGGCGGTGGAGGAAGTCGCCAAGGTGATCTCCAACTGGCGCGAGGCGGACTTGGATGATCACGAGAAAGCGATGCTGTCGTTTACGGAAAAATTTACACTGACGCCGAGCCAAATCACCGACACCGATATCGAGTCGCTGCGCGCAGCGGGCTTTGGCGACGAGCAAATTCTTGCGATCGGATTGGGCGCCGGTTATCGAAACTGGGTCGACCGCATCGCTGATCTGCTTGGCGTCGAGGAAACGAAGTTCGACTTTCCCGAAGAAATTCTCAACGCCTTCGGGGTCACCCGCGAGCAGCTTAAGGCTTCGCTCTACCAGGACGACCGATGAGCCGCTTGCGCACGGTCACAGGAAAGAGTCTTGAAGATCTGCTCAGCGCGGCGCCGGGCGCGTTGGAAGCGGACACGGCGATGCGCCGCTTGCTCATTGAACAGTTGACACCGCGACTATACAGCTTGATCGGCGTCGTCGTTGCCGGCGGCTTGGGTTGCGAGCGGTTTGTCGAAGCCTTGCGCGGACCGCTGGATCATGATTTGGCCGCTCAGGCCGCGGGCGATTGGCGCGCGCTCGAGTTCACTGCCGCGGAAAAGGCGGTGCTTGCTTATGCCGAGAAGGGGACGGTCGACGAAGCGTCCGTGCGTAAACGAGATGTTGACGAGCTTCGTGCGGCGGGCCTCAGCGACAAGGAGGTTCTTTTAGTCGCCACAGCGATCGCGTATCACAATTACGCGATTCGCATGGCGGCGGCGTTCGATGTGGCGCCGGGCTAGGCGGTTAGGCAGATCGATGGGCGAAGGATGCAGCAGGGCCGTGGTCAGCCAAGCGGCTATGATCGAGTTTTCGCGGCGAGCCGCGCAATGATAGGGTAGCTATACTGTAGAAGGAGAACTACTCATGCAAATTATCAAAGGCGACTTGAGCAACGTCAAAGGAATCCCGCCGAGCGGGCTATGCGTCGGCGTCCATCGCGCCGGCGCGGTGCACCAGAAGATGGTCGCTAAGCACGGCGACGGGCTCGCGGTCTGGTCGCTCAGACCTGATCTCGATTTCATTGCGTTCAAAAAGGAAGGGCTGGGGGAACATGGGATTCGTTCGACCAACGACATGACATCCATCGACGCCGATGAAAAGCTGATTTACGGAGTGCGCGGCGCGCCGCCCGAGGTGCGCGAAAAGGCGCGCGAAAAAGGCCTCACGCTGCTGGCCGACGCGACCTGTCCTTTCGTGACCCAGCAGGAAGAGGCGGAGATTGAACTACTGAACGACGACCGTCACCTGGTAGTGCTCAGCAGCCGCACGCATCATGGCGTGCCGAGGCTTCAGGGAATCGCCCGAGCCAAGGGGAAAGAAGTCTTTATCGTCGAGCGCGAGGAAGAAGTCGAGTCTATCCGCCTGACTCGTTTCGAGCCTATCGGGGTGATCGTCCAGACCACCTTCTGGGTCGAAACTTACAAGAAAATAATCGCCCGGATCCTCGACCGCTTCGCCAACGTGCAGGTGCGCAACACATCCTGCATCGACTCGCTGCAGCGTCTTCCGGAAGTGGAGAAGCTCGCTAAGCAAGTGGAGGCGATCATCATCTTTGGCTGGACCGAGGGGATGACGACCCGCATGGTCGAGGTTGCCAGCGCTTTCAATTCCCATGTGCACAAGATCGAAAAGGTCGACGATCTCAGGCTCGATTGGCTGCGCGGAAAAGAGACGGTGGGTATCATAGGCGCCAATGAAACCCCCGAGTGGATGATGAACGAAGCGATCGAGCGCATCAAAAGCATGGCGGCCTGACCTATGCCTAAAGTAACTTTTAAGCCAGCCGGACAGTCTTTCGAAGTGGCGGCGGGCACGACGATCCTGGTTTCGGCGATCCAGAATGGTTTGCAATTGCGCCACGACTGCACCGAGGCGATTTGCGGCACGGACCGGGTGAAGATCCTCTCCGGCAAAGAACAACTGAGCGAAAAGACAGAAAACGAGGAATTGACCCTCGAAATGATGAACGCGGGGCCGGACGACAGGCTGGCTTGCGTCGCCCAGATCGTCGGCGACGTGACTGTCGAAGTGCTCGAATAAGCGACACAAGGAGAATCGATGGCGGCACCAGTGGCGATTTTAGCGAAACCGGACGATCACCGCGGCATTCTCACCATGGCGGAAGCGGTCGATGCGATGCTCGAGGCGTTTCGCAATTGGGCCAAGGACCCGCTGGTGGCGGAACTTCGGCGGCGCACGCACACGCCGAAGAATGTGCGGATTACGCTGCATCAGGGCGCCGCGCCGGCTTACGGCACGACGGGCATCATGACCCACGCGGAGCTGGTGCGCATTTTTGGCGACAAACAAAAATATCCGCGCCGGGGCCGCCCGGTTCTGGTGCTATATGATAGTGACACAGCGGCTTTGAAGCTCATTCTCGTCGGTGAAATGCACCCCAAAGAGCTGCCCGACGCAAACAGCGTGGTGGCGATGCCGACGGCCTGCGCCTCGATGGTCGGCACCGATTTGCTGGCGCGCAAAGATTGCCGGGCCGCAGGGGTTTTCGGCGCTGGAGACCAGGCGAAGATGCACCTCCTGGCGCTCACCTGTATTCGGAAATCGATTGACAAGGTGCGTGTCTTCAGCCCGACCCGCGAGACCCGTGAAAAATTCGCCGCGGAAATGAGCGCGGTTTTGGGCATCGAAGTTATTGCCGCCGAATCCGCCGCCGAGGTTATCGACGGTGCTGACGTGATTGTCTGCGCGACCAATTCGAACGTTCCCGTCTTCGACGGCGACTGGCTGGTTCCCGGCCAGCATGTGACCTCTATCGTTTCGAGCAACATCGGCTTGAAAAAGCGCGGCCACGTCACCCAAATGCGCCGTGAGATCGACGAACGGACTCTGGAGCGGGCCGATATTCTGATGACCAATGTTTGGGGGCAGGAAGAGCTGGACAAGACCGCGGTATTTTGGGAAGCCTCGCTCGATCGTCCCAACAGCGCGCGCATGATCGTCGATGCCGGAGAACTTATCCGCGGTGAAAAAAGCGGCCGGAGCGACGCTGCGCAAATCCCCTATTTCAAAAACTGCGCGTTTTGGGGCATCGGCGCCGCAGCCATCGGCGGGCTGATTTATGATAAACTTTTACAGCAGCGCAAGGGATTGGCGCTCGACTTCAACCCGCATGAGTTCTACGACGGTGAGTGGACGGAGGATTAGCTCCGGTTGAATGAGAGGCGATCATGGAT
>JBGTCC010000441.1:0-7573 GCA_041749055.1 Thermodesulfobacteriota bacterium
ATTAAGCGAATTGCTGAGACAGAATATTAGCTCTTCAATCACTACGGCTGCACGCCTTTCTTCAGCGACTCGGCCAATTCGCGCAGGTATTCGTCCTGTTCCTTCGGCGTGTACATCGCCAGTGAACCGTCGGCTTTTCTGGGGATGCCGCCGATGAAATGAAACGCGTGGCCGTCCCAGTCGTAGAATTCGTCGCCGCGCTGGTAGATTTCCTTCCACTTGTAGCCGACCGGGCTGCGGTGCAGGCCGGTGCGAGCTGGGAAGTTGTCTTCTTTGTCCCGGGAGTCGTTAAGATGTTCCTTGGCGCCGGCTTCCTCGGGCAGACTCTCCCACATGCGCCGATAGTTGGGCAAATATTCTTCGTCGCGCACGGTGAATGCCGTGTGCATGTCCCACCATGGGCTGTGGCCGGCGATGCGTTCGTCGAGCTGGTCGACGAGCTTGTAAACCAGCCGGGCGCCGGCGCGCATGCGCAGCACGAGCGTGCCTTCGGCGGTCTTGGCGTTGCGTTCCGGTTCCATGCCGCAATACTTTTCAAAAAATGCCGCGGTGCGCGCCAGGTCGCGTGAGCCGTAGACGCAGTGGCTGATGCGGCCGACATTCTCTGTCGTGCGCACTTCCATGGCGCCTTGCGGCATCTGCGCGGGCGCCCAGAATTCATATTGGTTGCCGTCCATGTCGGCGAAGCAGATGACCGTGCCCTCTTCACCGTCATTGGCGGTCTTCACCGGATCGGTGTGGGGAATCTTGTGCTTATCGAGGCGGCGCAGATGGGAATCGATATCTTCCGGCCGGACGTAAAAACCGCAACGCGGCATATCTTTGCCAAGTTCCTTCGCCTTGGGATAGTTTTCCGGCTGGAGGAAGGCGCCGATGCGGCAGGACTCGTCGTCCCACCACATGAAGCAAAAGATCGGCGTGCTTTTCTTGCGCATGTTGGTGGTCAGTCCATTGATCGGCCGGATCGGCAGGCCGGTGGCGTGAAGCGCCCAATAACTCCAGCCCGGTAAATCGTTGGTGCCGACGACATAATGATCGATCCAGTGAACTGCGCCTTTGGGTTCGACGGTAGACATGGGAAATCCTCCAGTAGAAAAAGTGAGGATGGTTAGATTGTGCTTGGGGTAGCAGACCCGCGAACTAGGGTCAAGGGGTACCAGGCGCTCGGCGCCGTTCCAAAAGTTCCAGACGTTTCAATGGTTCCAGTCGTTTGGGATTCAATTCGTTCATCGGTTCAATTGGGCAATGTCGATTTGCCGGAGCGCGTGGATTTTACTCCCCTACCAATGGCGGCTTGCGGTTGTGCCAGTCGGTGGCGCTTTGGTACGCCGCCGCGGTGTTTAAGACGGTTTGATCGGCGAAGGATGCGCCGATGAGTTGCATGCCGATCGGCATGCCGTCGGGATCGATGCCGCAGGGGAGCGAGCAGCCGGGCAGGCCCAACATGCTCGGAAAGCGCAACAGGTTGGACTGGTTGTAGCTTACATGTCTCGAATCGTCGCCATTGCCCTGGACGCCTTGCGCCAGCGGCGGTGCCACTCGCGCGGTGGTCGGCGCGGCGATAATGGAGATTTTTTCGTATGTCGTGCTGACCGCGTCGCGGATGCGGTGGCGGGCGCGCTGGGCGGTGAGATACTCGGACGCCGTGATCGCCATGCCGACGGCGATGCCGCGGGCGACATGGGGCACGTAGTCCCGGGCGCGTTCGCGGAACCAGCAGCGATTGATGCCGGCGCTCTCGGCGGAGCTGATAAGCATGGAAGTCATCGCCGCATAGCTTAGTTCGGGAACCTCGAGGTCGATGATTTCACAGCCGGCATCGGCAAAGACTTCGATCGAAGCGAGAAACGCTTCGCGTACCGGTGCCTCGACGCCGTCGAGAAACTTGCGCAGGACGCCGACGCGCAGTCCTTTGACGTTTTCGTTCAAGCGCTCGGCGTAGGCCGGCGAGTCTTGCCGCACGCTGGCCGGGTCGCGAGCGTCGTAGCCGGCGACCGGGTCGAGCGCCAAAGCGATGTCTTTGACGGTGCGGGCGAACAAGCCGACGTGATCTTGGCTCCAGGCGCCGCGAAATGATCCGTGGCGGCTGATGATGCCGAAGGTCGGCTTGAAGCCGACGATGCCGCAGTAGGACGCCGGCCGGCGCACTGAGGAACCGGTTTCGGTGCCAAAAGACAGCGGGCCGATGCGCGCGGCAACGGCAGCAGCCGAACCGCCGCTCGATCCGCCGGCGATGCGCTCCAAGTTCCACGGATTATGCACCGGGCCGAAGTGAGAGAGTGTCGATGTGCCGCCGTGGCCGAACTCGTCTAGATTGGTTTTGCCGAAGATCACCGCGCCGGCGGCGCGTAACTTCTCTACGAGAGCTGAGTCGCGGTCGGGCACCCAGTCTCGCAAGATTTTCGAGCCGCCGGTGGTCAGCACGCCATTCATCTCGAACATGTCTTTGATGCTTACCGGTATGCCATGGAGCGGGCCGCGATAGTTGCCGGCGGCGATCTCCTGATCGGCTTTCCTAGCGTCGGCCAACGCTTGCTCAGTACAGATGGTGATGAAGGCGTTGAGTTTGTCGTCGAGGGAGCGCAGACGCGCCAGCGCCGCTTCCAGCGATTCCACCGCGGAAATCTTGCGCGCGGCGATGAGCCAGGAGAGGTCGGTGAGGCTCAGTTCGAGAATCTCGGCGTCAACCATGATCACGCCTTCCTGTCCGCCGGTTGCGCCTGGTGTGAAATCCACGCCGTATCGTCGGCAAATTCTTCCAGCTCGGCAACGACTCTCTGGTTGTCCTCGATCTCTTTGGCTATGGCTTCGAGGTCGGCGGCGGAAAATTCGCCGCCTTCGAGAGGCGCTAAACGCTGCGTAAGTTTGTCAGCATCAGCCATGGTGCAATATCCTTTTGTAAACTTTCGGAGGTTCAGCGCAGAGGCGCTGACGACGCAGAGCAAAAAGTTTTGATACGTTCCGAACTCTGGGAACTCCGTGTTTCTGCGGTTAGATCCCTTCTTGTCCTTTGGGCGCGGCATTACCGCGCTCGGTTCTTAGCTTACATCGCGTAGTAGCGCGCGCAGTTATCCCACAAGATTTTCCGTTTGTCGTCGTCGGAGAAGGGCAGGCGGAGAAAATGGTTGATGGCCTCGGGATAGCGCGAGTCGACATGGGGATAATCCGTCGAAAATACCAAGTTGCCGTTGCCGACTTGTTGCAGGACGTTGTTGGCGATGACTTCGTCGGGTTCGATGGAGACGACGCAGTGGCGCTTGAAATAGGCGCTCGGCTTCTCCTTCACGTCGGGTGCCCAGACATCGCCGTCGAGCTCCCAGGCTTCGTCCAGGCGCCATAGGAGCCAGGGCAGCCAGCTGCAATTGGCCTCGAGAAACGCCACGCGCAGTTTCGGATGGCGCGCGAATACGCCGCCGCCGCAGAAGCAGCCAAGCGCGAGCATCTGCTCGATCGGTTGGGCGAACACCCGGCGCAGCATGAAGTTGGGTTCCAAACGTTCGCCCACCTGATTTCTCCCGGTGCCGGTGGACTCGTGAAAACCCAGGGACATATTCAAATCTTCCAGAGCGCTCCACAGCGGGTCGTAGTAGGCGCTTTGCCACTGATGATCGACGAGCGGGTTGGCGCGCAGGAATGCCGCGCGAAAGCCCAGCTGCTCGGCGCAGCGGCGCGCTTCGCTGACGGCGTCGTCCATGTTGAACGGCGAGATCATGCCGGCGCCAATCAAACGTTTGGGATCCCTCGCGCAGAAATCATACATCCAGTCGTTGTAAGCACGCGCCATGGCGGCGGCGAACTCGGCGTCCATGCGCTCGTCGACGAGGGCGCGGAGGCCACGGGTCGGATAGAGTACGGCGATGTCAATGCCTTCGATATCCATCGCTTCGAGCTGAACCTCGGAGGTCCAGCCGCGGGCCGCGTCGTTGCCGAGGATGTTTTGCTTCTCTTCGAAGTTTTTGCCCTTGGCAGGATCGTTGGCCGGCGTGGTTTTGCGCGACCATTCGACGCCGTCGGGATGCACCAGCCGCAGATCGCGCACGTTGTGGCTGGTCACGCCGCGCGGCGCCCGGTCGCGGAATTTTCTGTCGATATACTTTTCCCACAGCTCCGGCGGCTCCATCACATGCATGTCGCTGTCGATGACCTTGAATCCGTTCTTTGCCATAAATTACCTCACTTGCTTGAGCTGTATCTAACGGGAGTGCCAGTGTCAATTCTAGCTCGCCGCCCAAGCGGCGCGTTAGACGCCCCAAACCCCCAATTGCTCGTCGGGAGAATGTCGAAGGTTGTTAGTGCGCGCGCGGTTTGCCGGCTAGCGCATCATCGACGATTTTCAGGGCCGGCTTAACGTCCATGTATTCCGGTCCTTCGACGAAGAAAATCTCCGGATAGGCAACTTGAAACTCGGCAAAGATCCGTGGGTGATACGGCCCGATGGCGGCGTAAATGAATATCTGCGCTTCTTTCTTGGCCGCCTGGATCGTCGTTTCCCAATCCGCCTGCCAGGAAGGTTTCTCCGCGGCGAATAGCGCGCCGACGGAAAAGATTTGGACGCTGAGGAGTAGTCCGACCTGGAGGCGATACTTGAGTTGTTTCAACACAAGAGCTCCTTGTCGTGGCGGGTGCGAAACATACAGCGCACGCCCGGCCAAAGGGCACCAGGCCGAGCGGGCGGGTTTCAAACCCGCCCGCTAGCGATACCTTTTTGTGTACTTTGCGTTCTCTGCGGAAAAATAGCCGATTGCCAATCTTAGTTTTCCAGCCCGTACAACGCGGCGGCGTTGTCGCGCAGCACTTTCTTTTTAACCTGGTCTTGCAAATGCGCCGAATCTTTTTCGATCACGTCTTTGGAGAACGGCCAGGTGCTGTCGGGGTGCGGATAGTCCGAGCCACACATGATATGACCGTCGCCAAAAAAATCCACCAGGTGGAGTCCAACCAAATCAGTCTGATAGGTCGCCCAGACCTGGCGCTTGAAGATCTCGCTGGGCATGTTCTTGAGCGGGATCTCGGCAGCCTTGCGGCGCTCGAATTGACGTTTGTAGCGGTAGTCCATTTCCTGGACGACGAAGGGAATCCAGCCGATGGCCGATTCGGCGAGGCAGAATTTCAGTTCGGGATGGCGTTCCAAAGTTCCGAAGTTGAACATGTTGACGAAGGGATTGAAAAATGAGGTCGCGCCGTTGCTCAGCCCCATGTCGAACACGCCCTGGCGCTCGCCGGGTTTGATCGAGTCGATGGTCGCGCGCACCGTGCCCGATTGGGTGCTGCCACCGACATGGTAGGAGACGACGATGCCGGCGTCCTCGGCGGCGGCCCAAAAGATATCCCAGGGTTTCAAATTCATTTCCAGGGTGACGTCGTTGACGAGAAAATTCGCTTCTCTAAAACCCAGCTTGGCGACGCGGATCACTTCGACGCGCGCCGCCTCGGCGTCGCAGCTGGACAGCATGGCGACGGGAAAAAAGCGCTTTGGCGCCGTCTTGCCGAAGTCGTGGGCCCAGTCGTTGTACGCGCGCACGCAGGCATCGCGTAGTTCCGGCGCGCCCACTTGCATGGCGATGATCGGCGGAAACATTAACGACGCCTCGACGCCGTCGCGGTCCATATCGGCGAGCCGCTTCGCAGTTGTCGTCGGACGGTGCGCTTCGCCGACGCCGCCGCGGTCGAGAGCGAGTCTTGTGCGATTCTCTCTGGCGAACCAGCGCTCGCCGCGATAATCGGCCCAAGTCTCACCGTCGCATACCCAGTACTCGCCTTTATCGCCGCGGTCCTCGACGTGGGGCGCGCGCTCGCGCAAGGCAGCGGGCAAACGCTCGGTCCATAAATCGCGCGGCAAATATCCTAAATCGATATGATCGTCGGCGGAAATCATCATGTAGGTCATGTCTTTTCTCCTCTTGGTGATAAGTTAGCGGTTATGTTAGATGCCGTTTTATCCCGGTGGGCGGTCAAGTTTCAACTCAGGGGAGATCAAAACCGTAGAGCGCCGCGGTATTCCCGCGAAGAATTTTTTCTGTGTCCGCGGCGCTGATGTTTTGGAAATCAGCGGCGATTTTGTCGCGTGACTTGGGCCAGAAGGTCGCGCTGTGGGGAAAGTCCGAGGACCAGAGAATGTTTTCCACGCCGATGTTTTCCCGCAGGGCGAGGCCGAAGGTATCGTCAATGAAGGTCGCGTAAAGCTGGCGGCGGAAATAATCGCTCGGCTTGAGGGTTAGCTTGGTGGCGAAGGGGGTGCCGCGGAAGCGGATGCCGCGGTGATCGAACCTCTCATCGATTCGGTGCAGAAAAAACGGCAGCCAGCCGCAATTCAACTCCGCCGAAACTACCTTGAGCGCGGGAAAGCGCTCGAGCACGCCGGATATGATCAACGTCGAAAAGGTTTGCTCAACTTCATGAGAATTGATCGCTTGGGCAATGGTGCGCTTTTTCGAATTGGAGTCCCAGTCGACCCACTGGAAGCCGGCGAACTCATGGAGGCTGAGCGGCATCTTGAGTTCCTGCGCCGCTGCCCAAAAAGGGTCGTAGCTGTCGGAGTGAAACGGCAGTTCCTCGGGCGGCGAGGCCCAGATCACCGCGCCGGCGAGCCCTTTATTCGCACACTCGGCCAAGTCCTTGGCAGCTTGCTGCGGATCGTAGAGTGAGATCAGCGCCAGCCCTTTCAAGCGTTTGGGCGAGTGGGCGCAAAACTCGGCTAACCAGTCGTTGTAGACTTGAAAGCAAGCGCGTTGAAAACCCGCATCCTTGATCCAAAACATGCGAAAGCCGAGAGTCGTGTAGAGCACATCGCCGGTGACGCCGTCCTGGTCCATGTCTTTCAAGCGCTGCGCTGGGTCCCAGCCGCCGCGATGGGCGCCGGCGTAGGAGAAGCCTTCGAGTAGTTTTTGCAGCTCTTCCATCGACTTGTTGGCGCCGAAGCCCAAGATCACATTATGCGGCTGGCGATCCGGTTCGATATGCCACCAGGCGCCGGGCTGGCCCTGATATTTTGTCTCCATGTGCGGCGCGATGTCGCGGTATTGTTTCGGCAAGCGCTCTTGCCACAGATTCAACGGTTCGCTGACATGGGAATCGGCATCGAGAATTATTGGTTCGGCCATGACTAAAAATCTCCCGCTAAGTTTTTTCTAAAGGCGCATTCACCACAAAGTGTTCATGAGCTTCCGCTCGTCTGCAGACTATGAAAATGGATGGAATTCCCTCCACACGCCATCTTCTCGACTCGTCATTCCCGCGCACGCGGAATCCAGTTTTGTTCACCGCCGAATTAGCTTGGATACCCGCTTTCGCGGGTATGAGTGCGCCCATGAGGGCCTCTTCGATGCGCAGACAATCCCCGCAGATGTGATTTCGCAGGAGGCACGAAGGGTTCGGATGATTATTTTCCAAACTTTGCGTTCTTTGCGGCTAATTGTCTTATTCTTCTTTCTCAACGGCCGTAAAAGCGCCGGGCGTTGTTGCCGAGGATCGCGGTCTTATGCTCTTTTTTGAGGTCGTCGCGTTCCAACACTTCGTCGATTTCCTCCATGCAGTTACTCATGGAGATTTCATGGGGAAAGTCCGAGGCGAACAT
>JBGTCC010000442.1:0-4078 GCA_041749055.1 Thermodesulfobacteriota bacterium
CGCTGCCGACAAGGGCCGCGTTAGGCGCGCCGATGAGCGCGGCGCCGGCACCGGCAATGACGGCGCCGGTGGCGTTGGTGGTCTGGGCGAAGACGGTGAGAAAGCTGGTGGCGCGACCGCGCATGTCGTCGGGCGCCAATATCTGCACCACGGTGCGGCGCATGGCGACACTGATGGCGTCGCTAACGCCGAGCAACCCGACCGCGATCAGGCCCATCCAAAACCATTGGGACAATCCCAACAGACCCAAACTCAAAGCGAACAGCATGGTGACGATGACCGACAGCGCGCCCTTGCGCTTGACGTCGCCGAAGGCGAGCAGGATGCCCGAACCGATCAGCGCGCCGATCGCCGGGGAGGCGTATAGCATGCCGAGCCCGCGAGCGCCGACATGATAGATTTCATCGGCAAAGATCGGCAAAATCGGCCGGTAGAATCCGAACAGCACGGCAAAAAAATCAAGCACGAAGAGCGAGAGAATGATCCGCGTGTGCCAGATAAACTCCACGCCTTCGATCAGGCTGTGCCAGCCAATCTTGCGCCGCTGCCCTTGGGGCATGCCCGAACTGCGAATCATCAGCGCGGTGAGCACCGACGGCAACGGCAAAAAAGCGTCGACAAAGTAGGAGGCGGCGATGCCGTAGAAGTCGATCATGAAGCCGGCGATCACCGGCGCGGTGAGTTGGGTTCCCTGCATCATCAAGGTCGACAAGGTCACGGCGTTGAGCAGATGGGACTGCGGGATCAAACTCGGAATGATCGCCTGGCGCGCCGGGCCGCCGAGCACCTGGAGGGCGCCGGCAAACACCATTAGAACATTGATATGCCAGACCTGAATAGAACCGCTGACGGTTAGCAGCCCGAGCAGCAATCCCGGCACCATGCTGAGGCTATGGGTGATGGCGATCAGTTTCTTACGGTTGAGTGTGTCGGCCAGCACGCCGCCGAACAGGCCGAAAAAAATAAACGGCGCGGCTTGAAAGAAGCCGGTGAAGCCCAGTTGCACCGACGAGCCGGACAACTGGTAGACGTGGTACAGTGTCGCCACATTGCGCATGTGGTTCGAGGTGTTGCCGCAAAGGATCGCCGTGAAAATCAAGCGGTAGTCACGGATCAGCAGGGACGACCAGGGGCGGATTACGGTGTCGGCGGGTTGGGTATGATCTGAAGCTTCGCTCACTCGGTTGTTATGCTCCGGAGGGTTTGTGCGTCCCGCCAATGTATCGGTTCGCTGAAAGAGCGTCAAACGTAGTTGATCTCTTGGCGGGCGCGCCATAGAATCGCGGCAAAATATTGAACATTGTGGGGAAGAGATTTAACCACATAGAGCACAAAGTTCACAAAGTAGGGGCCTTCGCGACCGGGGCTTTTTCGCTTCGGAGAGTTGGCCGCAAAGAACGCAGTGGGTCGCAAAATATAATCCGAAAAGAGAGTCCAGACGTAGGGGCGGATCACGATCCGCCCTGGGGTGGGTGGAGTGGCGATTGCACGCCGAGATAGTTTGGGCAGGCGAAGCAAACCTCGAAGGGATGGCTATCCGAGTTTATAAAGTTCGGAATCGTTTCTTTTCAAAGATGCTTTGCTCGGCGGACTCGGCTTCTCTGCATTGAAAAATCCGACGATCTAAAAATAGCGACGAGGTGTGACGATGTACATTGACGGCGATACTCATTACTGGCCGGTGCGATTTATCGACAAGGTCGACCATCCGGGGCGCGGTCATATCGAATTCCAAAAAGGCACTGGCGCGGTCAACCGTTTTGGGGTCGACTTTCCCGGCGACGCGGCGACTTATTTTCGCGACGGCAGGAAGATTCATTCGTTCAGCGAGACCCGCTGGAATCTCGACATGCACCACGATGTCATGGTGCGCGAGGGCTTCGACTATCAAGTCGTCATCGCCGACAACCGGCCGCTGATTTACGAAGTCGATCGCGATCTCGGCATAGCCATGGCGCGCGCTTATAACGACACGGTGGCCGAAGATATCGCCGGCCGCGAGCGCTTTCTCGGCATCGCCTGGGTGTATTTGCCGGA
The DNA here is from genome assembly GCA_041749055.1 of Thermodesulfobacteriota bacterium. Lineage (GTDB taxonomy): Bacteria > Desulfobacterota > Binatia > UBA9968 > UBA9968 > DP-20. The sequence continues at coordinate 2,038 of JBGTCC010000442.1, forward strand.
TGTGGACGAATCGATTCGCGAGCTGCGCCGTGCGGTCAAAGAGCTGGGCTTCAAAGGCGTCAAGCTGATGGGCGGTCACGCCAACTGCGACCTCGATGCCGAGGTGCTTTGGCCGTTTTACGAAGAGGTCTGCAAGCTCGATGTGCCGATCCTGGTCCATCCCGGCACGCGGGTTTTCGAAGCGCAGGATTGCCATCCCTGGTTGGTCGGCAGCGACCGTTACGACGGCTTCAAGATGCTCGCCACCGCGCTGGGATTTCCGCTGACATATATGGTCAGCGCCGCGCGCTTGATCATGAGCGGAGTGCTCGACCGCTTTCCCGATCTGCGCATTTCATTCTTCGAAGGCGGCATCGGCTGGGTGCCCTGGCTGATGAAGACGCTCAACCACCACACGCTGTCCGCCTCGCCGGGCACGACTTCGGTTAACGATTTTTTCCGCAAGCGCGACAAACTCAAACGCGCGCCGAGCGACTACTTCGATCAATTCTACATCGCCGCCATCGCTTGGGAAGATTACCTGCCGCAAATCGTCGAGGTCTGGCCCAACCACAACATTATCATCGGCAGCGACTTCGACCACGGCGACGCGATCTCCACCTGGCCGAACACTATCGCGCCGATCAAGGCAATGAAGGGGATATCGGAGGAAGATAAGGAAAAGATTTTGGGCGGTAATGCGATGCGGTTGTTTGGGATGAAGGAATAGACGGAAGGGCGTATGCAATACGCCGCCTACGAAGCCATCAGGGATTGCCATGGCCGACAACAACGTTGATCGTCAACGCCGTTCCATTCGATTGGCGCATTACGACTACAGCCAGGACGGAGCGTATTTCCTGACGCTCTGTGTGCATGATCGCGCCTGTTTATTTGGCGAGGTGGTAGATGGCGCGATGCGCCTTAACCAGCTTGGCGCGCTCGTGGCGCCTGAATGGCTTCGAACAGCTACCATTCGTCCCCAAGTGGCATTGGACGAATTCGTAGTGATGCCAAACCATTTTCACATCATCATCGCGATCGAAGACTCCCGTAGGGGCGTATTGCCATACGCCCGTCCGAGATTTCAATCACCGTCGCAGAGTCTCGGCTCGATAGTGCGCGGGTTTAAATCAGCGACAACGACGTTGATTAACTCTATGCGAAATTCTCCAGGCGCTCCCGTATGGCAGAGAAATTATTACGAGCATGTGATTCGGAACGAAAGCGAGCTAATTCGCATTCGTGAGTACATCGCTAATAATCCGCATCAGTGGTCATTGGACCGGGAGAATCCGGAGAAGGGCGTATATCAATACGCCCCTACGGACGGAATTGAAGACATCTTCGGTGGCATTCGACCGTGACAGCTCTTAACGTCGAGGGTCTTTCTCCGGAAATCTCTCGTAGGGGCGTATTGCCTACGCCCTCTTGCCTTGACCGTATCCCGATGGCAGGGTATTTTTGAATAGACCAGAATTGTGGTCGACAAGAAAGAGGCCTTAATCATGTCCAAAACTTTGCCCATTTCAGAAGTCAAAACACGTTTGCCCGAACTGGTCTCCGGAGTCGAGGAACGGGAAGACGAGATCGTGGTCACGCGCAACGGAAAACCGGCCGCGGTTTTGGTGAATTACGATGAGTACGAGCGGCTGAAAGATACCCTCGATGTTCTGAGTGATCCGGCTTTAATGAAGCAGATTGGTCAGAGCAGAGAATTTTATGCTAAGGGACGGCAAGGTCAATCCTTTGAAGCTGTCTTCGGCGAACCGCTGGTTGCGGCAAAGCGCCGAAACAAGTAATGGCCGCTTACCGGCCCGATATTCCGCCGCATGTCGCGGAAGTTATTCGCCACTTACCACCAGACGTAAAACGCAGCGTTAAGCAGGCATTGAGATCTTTGAGCCCCGATCCACTCTTGGGTGCGTCTCTTATGCGAGAATTAGCAGGTCTGAGGAAATTCAAAGTTAGACGATTCCGTATTATTTACGAGTTGGATCGCAAAGCACGGATCATCCGGATCTTCGCGATCGGTCACCGGCGGGAAGTTTACGAAGAGTTG
>JBGTCC010000443.1:0-2907 GCA_041749055.1 Thermodesulfobacteriota bacterium
TTTCGTTACGCCCAGGGCGATTTTCTCTTCGCTAAGATCGACGACATCCCGCCGCTCTTGGTCAAGACGCTGCTATTCCTGGAAAATCGCGATCTCGACCATCCGGCAACCTCCTGGCAGAATCCGGTGATTGAGTGGGACCGGACTCTCAGAGCGGCGGCCTATTATGTCGCCGCCAAACTGCAACTGCCAGTGCCGGTGCAAGGCGGCAGCACCTTGGCGGTGCAACTCGAGAAATTTCGCCATTCTCCCCATGGCCGCACTGACAACCCGATGGAAAAGTTGCGCCAGCTCATCGGTGCCAGTTTGAAAGCTTATCAAGAAGGACCCAACACCAGGGCCTGGCGCGAACGGATCATCGTCGATTACTTGAATACCGTGCCGCTGGCCGCCGCGCCCAGTTACGGTGAAATTCACGGTCTGGGCGAAGGCTTCTACGCGTGGTTTGGCAGCCGCTTGAGCGATGTCGTCAAGGACTTGCAAAGCGCCACGCCCACACCGGCTAAAGTGCGCGCCTTCAAACATGCTCTGGCTCTGCTGATTTCGGTGCGCGCGCCGTCGGTCTTCCTGGTCGACGAACGATCGTCCTTGGAAGGGAAGGTCAACCAGTTCACGCGCCTGATGGCGCGCGCCGGCGTGATCGATTGGGATTTCGCCGCCGAGCTCCAAGAAACGCCGATCCGGTTTTCGCCCACCGCGCCGCTGCCGCCGCAGCCATCCTCCGGCAAAAACAAGGCGGCCAATGCCATCCGCATCAGCCTGCTGGAAGCGCTGGGCATGAACAACCTGTACGACTTGAATCGCTTGCACCTGCGCGCCGACAGCACCATCGATGTGCCGCTGCAGAAGCGCGTCACCGACTTCTTCGACCGCTTGAGCCGGCCCGAGGTGATCAAAGCCTATGGTCTCAACGGCGAACGCATGCTCGAAGCCGACGATCCGGCGAAGCTGATCTATTCATTCCTACTGGTCGAAGCGACGCCCAAGGGCAATTTCGTGCGCGTGCAGGCGGACACCCTGGCCACAGCTTTGGATTTCAACAAAAGCGTCAAGCTCGAACTCGGCAGCACCGCCAAGTTGCGTACGCTGACGCATTATTTGGAATTGGTCGCTGAGCTGCACAAAGAATTGTCCGGCCTGGATCCAAAGCAGTTGCAAGAGCGAGCCAGCGCGGCCCGCGACCCCTTGACCAAGTGGGCGGCGGAAACGTTGCGCGCCAACCAAGCACTGGCGCTGCAGCCGTTCCTCGATAACGCCATGGAGCGGAAATATTCCGGCAGCCCCCATGAAGCGTTTTTCACCGGCAGCGGGGTGCACCATTTTGAGAATTTCGACAGGCAAGAAAACGACCGGGTTTTCGAGGTGCGCGAGGCGTTGCGCCACTCCAACAATTTGTCTTTCATTCGGATCATGCGCGACCTGGTGAGCTATCACCGCGCCCGGCTCGCCTACGATGCCAAGGACGTGCTCGACAAACCCGACAACCCGACGCGCCAACAGATGCTCAAAGAAATTGCCGACGAGGAATCCCGTGCTGCGCTGCGCCGTTCCTACCAGAGCTATGCCAAGCAGCCCGCCGCAGAGATCGTCAAGCGGCTACTCAGCGGCAAAGGCAGCGTCGAGCGGCGCTTGGCGATCCTGTTTTTCGCCTGGCGGGTCGGCAATGACGAGGACGCCTTAACCGCTTGGCTGGAAAAGCATGAGGCCAAAACCAGCGCCGCCGAGGTTAGCAAATTGTTTCGCGCCTACCAGAATCCGCGCCTGAATTTAGCCGATTATGCCTATCTGCTCAGCATGCACCCGCTCGATCTGTGGTGCGCCGGCGAGTATCGCAATAATGCCGGCCTGTCGTGGCAAGACCTCTATGCCAAGAGCGGCGCGGCCCGCCAGGTGGGCTCGGCTTGGCTGCTCGAACGGCGCAATCGGAGAGCACAGGACCTTCGTCTGCGCATCCGCATCGAAAAAGATGCCTTCGCGCGCATGACGCCCTACTGGCAGCGGCTCGGCTTCCCATTCAAAACTTTGGTGCCGACCTATGCCACCGCCATCGGCGTTTCATCCGACCGGCCAACGGCGTTGGCGGAATTGGCCGGCATTCTGGTCAACGACGGCCTGCGCCGTCCAGCCACGACACTGACTAAAATTCATTTCGCCGGCGCAACTCCCTACGAGACTCTGCTCGAACGACCGCTGAAAGCCGGCGAGCAGGTGCTCGCCCCCGAGGTCGCCCGCACCGTGCGCAAAGCCATGGCCGAAGTGGTCGAACAGGGAACCGCGCGCCGGCTGGGCGGCGCGTTCAAACTTGCCGACGGCAAGGTGCTGACCGTCGGCGGCAAGACCGGCTCCGGCGACAATCGTTTTGAGACTTTCAACCGCAGCGGCGGCGTCGTCAGCTCGCGCGCCACCAACCGCACGGCAACTTTTGTCTTTTACATCGGCGAGCGTTACTACGGCGTGATCACCGCCTACGTCCAGGGACGCGAGGCCGGCAACTATCATTTTACCAGCGCGCTGCCGGTCACTTTGCTCAAACTCCTCGCGCCCTCGATCACGGCGAAATTCGACAACAAGAAGCTCGACGAAATCCCGCCGCCGGTGGTGGAACCCCGAGCCGATGTCACGGCCCAGCCGACCAGCCTTACGCCAACCGCGCAAAGCAAGCCGCATCCCGGTAATCTGTAATTGGGAATATGAGATAGGAGATTCGTGATCCGGCGTAACGTGGAATCACGTCCCGCGCCGGTTGCCGAACAGCTGGATCTGCAAGCGCGGCGTGTAGCTGAAGCCATACTGCTTGCACGATTCGACGATCCATTTGGCTTTGCGGTCCAACTCCGCTTGCTTGACCCCCTGGGCCATGAGCATGACCCGGCTGGTATCGACATGTTGTAACTGCGCGATGACGGC
>JBGTCC010000444.1:0-5033 GCA_041749055.1 Thermodesulfobacteriota bacterium
TCGCCCAGGCCGCGCAAGCGATGCAGCGCGCCCGCGTCGGCTCCGTGCTCGTCGGCTGCGAACCGCCGGGCATGGTCACCGACCGCGACCTGCGTGGTCGAGTCCTAGCCGCAAATCTTGAATCGGACACTGTCGTCGATCGAATCATGTCGCGCCCGCTGATCACGATCGATTCTGACGCGCCGACCTTCGCCGCCCTGCGCCTGATGCTCGATGAAAACATCCATCATTTACCGGTGACCGAGGAAGGTAAGATCATCGGCGTCATTAGCGCCACCGACGTGCTCCTGCAGCAAAGGCAGAATCCGCTTTACCTGCGCGGTGTCATTGAAAACTGGGATGACTCGCGCGCCGTGAATTACGCTGAAGAGATCAGCAACTTGGTGCGCACGTTGTTCGACAGCGGCCTGGCGGCGATCCATATCAGCCAGATCGTCTCCAGCCTCAACGACGCACTGGTCAAACGTTTGGTCGTGCTTGCCGCTGACAAACTCGGCCCGGCACCAACACCGTTTGCTTGGATCGTCTTCGGTTCCGAGGGACGGCTCGAACAGACGCTGCTCACCGACCAGGACAACGCGCTAATTTTCCAGGAAGACTCCGACGCCGCGCGCGAATATTTCGTCCCACTGGCCGCGCAAGTCGTCGGCGCTTTGATCAAAGCCGGCTTCCCGCCCTGCGCCGGCGGCTTCATGGCAACTCACTGGTGCAAACCGCTCACCGCGTGGCAAGAGCTATTTAGCCAATGGATCCTGTTGCCCCAACCGCGAGCGCTGCTCGACGCCGCAATCTTTTTCGATTTTCGCTCCGTCGCCGGTAATCTTGCGCTGGAACCCCTCCACGCAATCGTCACCGCAGCCAATTCGCAGAAACTTTTTCTCGCACATATGGCGCGCGGCGCGCTGGATTTTTATCCCCCTTTGGGATTTTTCAATCGCCTGCGCAACGACAACGGCAAAGTCGATCTTAAAAAAAGCTCCATAGCGCCGATCGTCGGGCTGGCCCGGGTCGCCGCCCTGGCCGCGGGCTCCCGCGAACGTTGGACACTGGAACGGCTCGATGTCGCCAAAGCGTCCGGTCTTGTGCTGAGCGCCGGCGACGCCACCGTCCTGGCGGAAATCTTTCCATCCATGTTTCAGCTCCGCCTGAGAGCGCAACTCGCGGCGTTAGCCGCCAGGACTCCCGTCGATCACAGCGTGCGCTTGAAAGATTTATCGGCTTTGGAACAGCGCCATCTAAAAGAAGCGTTTGTCATCATCAAGCAAATTCAGAATGGGCTGCGGACCACTTGGCAGCTCGATCGGCTCGCTTGATGTTTTTGGCTGGGCAAGCTGAAGGTTTGCGGCGTTAGACGGGAATGAGGGGCACGTTTCCGGCGAGGTTAAAGTCGGTCATACCGATGTTAAACGGTATCCAGGTGGATGGTAGGTCTGGATTCCGGGCTGCGCCGGAAGGACCGGAAGAAGAGCCGACTTCAGTCGACGAGTTCAGCACACAGGGCTTGGAACCGTGGCTCGCTTAATCCCGCCAGCCGAAGCGCGCCATGATCGGGACATGATCCGACGGCTCTTCCGCCGACGGCAAGACAGTCTGGTCATCGATCCGGCTCAGAACCGCCGCTTCGGCATGTAAACCAGGTGAATAGAAAAGATAATCGATCAGCCGCGCTTTCGCGCCGATGTTGCAACTATACATATCGGCGAGACCGCGGTGAGGGAACTGCAAACCCGAATGCAGCATGAGCCCGACGATTTCGCTATCAGGCGCGACATTGAAATCGCCGCTGATCAGCCACGCCTGAGCGTCGGCGGCACGGCTTTGATATTCTGTTAAGCATTGCTGCACTTGGCGCAAGCCGCGCTGCATTTCGCGCGCGGTATTGGGCGGGTCCCAGGTCAGATGGGTGTTGATCACGCCGAGAGTTTTATCGCCTTGCCGCAAGCTCGCCACCTGAGCGATATACCCGCTATCATGCGCGAATCCCGCGCCGTCGGCGAAGGCCACGGTCCGCGAATCGATCCCATCGAACACATCACGCCGGTAAAGTATCGCCAACCCTTCCGGCCGTCCCGCCAGCTTGCGCGCGTACTCCGCGCCATAGCCGCGCTCGCCGAGAAAGGTGCGCAAAGCGACGAAGGTTTCCGGCTCCACCTCCTGCAAGCAAAACAGATCGGCGTTGAGCTTGGCGATATGTTGCACCAGCGCCGGCGTGCGCCATGCCGGGTGGAGCACCAGCGCCGGCGTGCGCGGGTACCAGGCGCGCTGCAGGTATGCCGACGCGAGCGCGTTATACGAAACCGCAGTAAACGACATAGCCGCTTGGTTGCGCTTGCGCCGCGCCCGGCGCAAGTCTTGGGTCATTGACCTTTGTGTCATGACGCTTTGGCGGGAGAAATCGAATTGTCTGGCGTTCATCGCGGCCAATCATCCGACTCTCAAATGAAAAGAGGGGGCGGAAATACTTCCGTCCCCTTTTTTTCATGAACGGAATTTAACCGACGGCTACATGAACCTCCCGACAAGAAACTGATTGATCTCCTCGGAGCCTTTGATCGGCTTGCCGTCGACGATCAAGACCGGCACGGTCTTGGCGCCGGTCAGTTGAACCAATTCTGTTTCATGGTCCGGGTTCTCCCGAATATTCTTCTTGACGATCTTGTCTTCGCAATGAAGATTGGTCATGCAATTGAGCACACTCTCGGAAAAACCGCATTCGTTGTAGAAGTAAAGATCCATCGCCATGATTGAGTCCCGCGCATTCGGATGCCGAATTTTTCCCGGCCAGGCGCCAAGTCGCAAAGTTAATGAAAGAAAATTTCGCTCATCTGTCTTCCCTTCAGAACTTGGCGTCTTTGCGCCCTTGCGGGAGATATCCTAATGTCTAGTTTCTTTATCCTTTGTTGACCTTCTGACATTCGGCCAAGAGATCTTTCGGATTGCGCTCGCCCGCCGGCGACACCGATGCCGCGTATCGCACGACGCCCTGCTTGTCGATGATAACCGTGGCCCGGTCGGTGATGCCTTTATCGCCAAGGAATGCGCCGTATTTTTCCGCCATCGCTCCTTTGGGATGAAAATCTTGCAGCAGCGGGAACGAAACACCGCCGCACGATTTCGCCCAATTATCGTGAGAAAATCTACTATCAACGCTCACACCCATAACTTGGGTATCGGCGGCCTTGAAGTCGTTTATCAATGCTTCCAGGCCGGGTATCTCCTTGGTTCAGGTGGGTGTCCAGTCCAGTGGATAGAAAACCAACAATACATTTTTCTGCCCCTTGAATTGGCTCAGGGTGAACTTAGTTCCACCCAGGTGGCTAGCCAGCTCAAAATCAGGCGCCTGTTGTCCAACTGCGATCATTATGCTTTTTCCCTCCTAAAATAATTAAGCGTTCCTAAGAACGCTTAGGAAGTAATATAAGCATTGAAAACACATTTTCAATACGGAAACCGCAATCGTCCAGGATCTTCGCCTGAGTCGTTGGCTGTCAGACAGGAGGTGAGCGCGGGATTCCGCCCGGCGGGAGGAATGACCCGCCGGGCAGGGTATTTGTCTTATATATGGAACAAATTTCGAAAGTTACTTGGCAGCGGCTAACGCAGCGTCATAGTTCGGATGCTCACCAATGCTGCCGACATACTCCACATGTTTGAGCTTATTGTCAGCGCCAACCACGAAGACGGCGCGCGCGAGCACACGGTCGAGCGGACCGCCGGAAATCAATAAGCCGTAATTTTTGCCGAAAGAAGCCTCGCGGTGGTCGCTGGCGGTAACAATTTTGTCAACGCTCGAGGCGCCGCACCAGCGCTTCTGCGCGAACGGCAGATCCATGCTGACAATGACAACTTCCACGTTGGCAAGTTTGCTCGCCTCCTCGTTAAACCGTTTTGCCTCCACATCGCACACCGGCGTGTCGAGTGACGGCACCGTCGCGATAATGCGTGTCTTGCCCGCCCCGCTCGCCAGCGTGTAGTCGCTCATGTCGGCGCTCTTTTGCACCTTAAAATCCGGCGCCGCCTGGCCGACTTTCACTTCGTTGCCCAACAGCGTCAAGGTCGTGTCCTTGAACTTAACCGTAGCCATAAAAATCCTCCTTCAATGCCAAAAGATTTGAGTTTATTCCAACCCTTCTTAGCACTCCGAAAATTTCGATCAAGGGTCCCGGATGGCCCTAGTGCCTTTTCACAGCTTGAACTCAGCGCAGAGGCGGTCCCAGGATGATAGACGCGCCAGCTCGCTCAACACCGTCGTGGTCGGCGGCAAGATCGGGAAGTCGAGCCGGTTCATGCGCGCTAGCGCATCCGCCGGCTTGATCCACAAACTATGCGTCACCTCTTCCGAGCGCGCCAGCGGAATTTGCGCAGGCGGCAGCGCGGCGACGTAAAAGCGCGTATCGAAGCGCATCGAGTACATGTCCGGCGTCACCCAATGATCGAAGTAGACCGCCTGCGCGAGATCGCAGTAAAGACTTTCCGACTCCAGGAAGCGGGCGAAGTCCAGTTCTTTCTTTACAATCGCCTGACGCTTCTGTTCAAACCGCAGCTGAGAATCCGCGTCAAACGGACTAAAGGCTTCACCCGATTCACCAACCGCAAGAAGAATCCCAACTTCCTCGAACAGCTCCCGCGCCACCGCCACCCAATGACCGATCGCCTCATCGGGCTCGTGATCGCTGCCGAGAATCTGCCGCGCCTGCGCGCCGGTCAGATGGCGGCAACGTTGCAGCATGGATGGAGAATAATCGTCGCGATGCACAGTGCCACCGGGAAACACGTAGAAGCCGCCGAGAAACCGCATGGTCTCCGGCCGCCGCGTCAATAGGAGATCGAAGCCACCCTTTTCATCAGGCCGCAGCAAGACAACAGTGGAGGCGTTGCGAGGTTGAACCATAAGAACTCAATATCGAAATCCGCGGACTACGGATAGATGCGTCACTGAATTATGTCTGTGCAACATTATGCTTAGGAAGCATAATTGTTGGGGTCGTGGGAGAAAAGATATCGGATTTATCTCTCGCAAAGGCGCTAAGACG
>JBGTCC010000445.1:0-5366 GCA_041749055.1 Thermodesulfobacteriota bacterium
AACTGCCATTTCGAGCGTAGCAAGAAATCTTTCTAGGTGTCTCAACCTGGCAGAAATCAAACTGAAGTATGACCTCACTACGGCCCCTAGCATTTTGCTAGGCAATCGCCCTACGCCGTGTTACAAGGCGGCGAGTTTGACTGAGATAGATGTGGCGGGAGACCGCGAGGAAAGCGAATATGAAACTGATTCTGCTCGCATTTGTACTGATCTTGCAGCCGCCATCGCAGGCATTAGGCCAGGAGCGAATTAAATTCCCCGTCGGCGTTTCGTCCAAAGTTCTCGGCTACGGTCACCTGTGGGCAGCGTGGCGACGCGGCTATTTCGAGCGCGAGGGATTGGATGTCGAGGTCGTGCTCATGCGCGGCACCGCGCCTGCGGTGCAGACCTTGATCGCGGGCTCGATCTCGGCCGGGCTGGTCGCCAGCGACGGCCCGATTTCTGCCGTCGAGCAGGGCGCGGATTTGGTCATGATCGCCAGCAGCAGTAAGCTCACTCATATGCTGATGGGCGCGAAGAATTACGCGACTTACGAAAGCTTGCGGGGCGCGACGATCGGCTCATCGACATTGACTTCAGGCACTGCGTTCGTGTTGCGGCGCGCGCTCAAGGCCAAGGGTCTAGAGTATCCGCGCGATTACAAGTTGCTCAACGTCGGCGGCACGACGTCGGCGTTTCTGGCGATGAACGCCGGGCAGATCGCTGCGGCGATGATGGCGGTGCCGAACGCTTTTCAGGCGCAGGATGCCGGCTTTAACGTGATCGGGCGCGTCGCCGATGTCGTGCCCAACTACCTGTTGTCGGCGTATAACGTGCGACGGAGTTGGGCGGAGAAGAATCGGCCGCTGGTCGTGCGCTTTCTCAAAGCCGTGGTGCGCGCCAAGAAATGGTTCGAGCAGGATCGCAAATCCGCGATCGAGTTTTTAGCCAAAGAGTTTCAACTTACACCGGCGCTGGCGGAGCGAGGACTGGACTATTACCTCACCAACCAGGCGTGGCATCCCGAGCTGGAAATCGAGATGGACGGTTTAAAAACCGTCATCGACATCTACGCCGAACAAAATAATCTCAAAGGTTCGATCCCTAACCCGGAAAAATATGTCGATCAGAGTTATCTGCGCCAGGCGTTGAAGGAACTGGGCCTAAGAGGATAAGAGAAATAGCCGCAAAGAACGCAAAGTTCGCAAGAAGGAATCGGATCGGGAGGGGCGGGTTTGAAACCCGCCCTCATGGCTATGGCAGCTGACAAGGCGCAAAGGTTGATTGAGAGGAAGGGTTAAAATCAACATGAACATCGATCTGCATTCTCACTTCTTTCCCGTCGAGGCGCTGCAGAATCCCGGCAAGTTTGAAAGCCGGGCGCCGAAGCTCGTGTTGACTGACGGCAAGCTATCGGTGACATCGCAGATCGGCTTTCGCCCCGGTCTTGGCGCGGGTGCGTATGATCCATTGGCACGGATTAAGGCGCTGGATCAGATGAAGATCGATATGCAGGCGATCTCGCCGTCGCCGATACTTTTATTCTATTGGGAAGATGCCGCGGTGGCGGCGCATTTCTCGCGGCGGCAGAATGAAGCGATTCAGGATGTTGTTAAGAAGCATCCGGATCGGTTTATCGGCTTCGGCAGTGTGCCGCTCCAGAGTGTCCCCGAGTCCATCGCCATCGCCCAGGAAGCCAAGAGCATGGGGCTCAAGGGGCTGGAGATCGGCAACGCGGTGGTGGATAAGCCGCTCGACGATCCGAGCTTCGAGCCGTTCTTTCAAGCCGCCCAAGAATTGAATCTACTCTTATTCGTTCATCCATTGGAGGGCGGGCTCGACGCCGACGATCCGTTATCGCCGATTCTCGGCAATGTTTTGCAGTTCACTTTTCGCACCACGCTGATGGTCGAGCGCATGATTCTCAAAGGCATGTTCGAGAAGTATCCCAACCTGCGGCTGTGCTTGTCCCATGGCGGTGGGCTATTGGCTTTCAACATCTGGCGCTTGGATCATTCCTACGGTCTGCGCGCTGATTTGCAGAAGCAGTTGCCCAGGAAACCCTCGCAATATTTGCACCGGATGTACTTCGACACCATTGTTCACTCGGTAGCGGCTTTAGACTATCTCGTCCGAGTCGTCGGCGCCGAGCGGGTGGTGATCGGCACCGACTATCCGATGGCGATGGGCGACTTCGATTCGGTGAATAAAGTCATGCAGCTTGATCTGACCGATGGGGAGCGTGGGAAGATTCTCGGCGACAACGCCAAAAATGCCCTGCAACTTTAATCGCTACGCAGCAATTCAACCGGGCCTGAAACCGAGTGACAAGTTCTAGAAATTATGAACCGTAACTCGTTGGAGAAATCTATGGGACGATTGTTGTATTTGGCGCTGGCGTTGTTTCTGGGCGGCTGCGCGATCCTGCGGATGGGAGAGCCGGCGGTGTCGATCTTGGTCGATCTCGATCCGGCGAGCGTCGAGCGCATGGTGATCGTCGAGAGCATCACCGCGGATCGCAACGGCATGCTTTATCTCGGCGATCGGGTGACCGGAAATATTCTCCGCGTCGATCCCAAGTCGCCGAAGCCGGTTGTCGTCGGACGGATCGAGGCGCGGGAGATCAAGGGTAAAAAAGCCAATGCCGATCCTTCGGGTATCGCGTTCAACTCGCAAGGGGATCTATTCGTCGCCGTCGGGCCGTTCAGCGAAGTGATACGCTTCCCTGCTGCGGAGCTAAACCCGGCGAAGCCGGGATGGGCGCGAACCTTCGCGACTGGGACGGCTGGCGCTAATGGCCTCGCCTTTGACCGCCAAGGCAATCTTTTCATCTCAGGCGGCGCCAGCGGCATCATCTATCGTGTCGGTCCGGGTGGCGGTTCAGGCCAGGCGGCGGTGCAGATCGATAAATTCATGCGCACTCTGGCCGACGGCAAGGCCCAGCAGGCGATTGTCGCCAACGGAGTGGAGTTCGACGGCAACGGCTTGCTGCATGTTACAGACACGGCGCGCGGCGCGGTTTGGAAAGTCGCCATCGGGCCCGACGGCAAAGGCGCCGAGCCGGTGCTGTTGGCCCAAAGTCCACTGCTCGAAGGGGCCGACGGTCTGGCTTTCGATCGTCGCGGCAGGCTCTGGGTCGTGGGCAATGAACGCAACGCCATCGTCACGGTTACGCCGGATGGGCAAGTGCGCCAGGTCGCCAAGAACGGCAGTCAGGGACCGTTGGAGTTTCCCTCGGCAATCGTCTTTGTTGGCGACCGCGGTTATATTTCCAACTTCGATACGCCGCGGCGCGATAACCTGGACGCCAACGGGACTACCGCGCGCGACGGCATTGGCGCCTCGATCGCCCAGTTCACGCCGTAAGCACGTCCAGGAAAACGATTATTTTTATCACCACGATCTGGTTGAAGCGATCACGCTTGCGCTGGCGTCCGCGGGAAGAGAAGCGAGGGCTAACTCTATTAGCGCATTTAGGATGGTTGAGTTCTGACGAAACCCACCGTCTTTGATTCGATGCGACACAGGAAGCATGTGTCCTCTGCGCCGCTGCGGTGGGCAATCTTTCCCCAGCTACTAAAGCGCGTAGAGGCGTCTGGGATTATCATCCAGGATTTTTTGCGCGAAGGACGCGCCGATCTTGCCGCCTTCCGCTAATGTTTGGATCGCTTCGATATCGTTGGAATAGTCGGCGTGGCCGTAGTCGGTGCCGACGGTGATGTGATCTTCGCCGACGCAGTCGACCACGTAGGCGAGGTCGTCGGTGGTTTGGCAGGCGACGTAGACACGGTTGTTGCGCAGGACGGTGGCGGCTTCGATGGTGCGCTCCTTGGGCCGCGCCTGGGTGAGCACATGACCGGCATACTTGCGCTGGAACTCGCGTTCGGCCCGGGTGCGGATGACGAGGTCGTTGACCGCATAAGGCAGCCATTGCGACGTGCTTTCGACAAACGACCAGCGCAGCTTGGGAAACCTCGCCGGCACGCCTTGATAAATCAAGTTATTAAACGCGCCCACCGACGGCAGCTTGAAGCGCGAAAAGACATCCTGGCCGTATTGATCGTAGTAGTTAAAACTGCCGGTGCCGGCGTGGACGCAGACCGGCAGGTCGAGCCGTTCGGCTTCCTGATAAATCGGAAACAGCGCGGGATCGGAAAGCAGCCATTCGCCCTCGTGGCCGCGCATGAAGACGCCGCAGGCGCCGTGGGCTTTGGCAATGTTTATTTCCTCGATCGCTTTGTCCATGGAGCGCAGCGGCGGCAGGACGATCCAGCGCAGGCGGTTGTTGCCGAGCTGCCAGATATGCGCGAGCCAGCGGTTGTAACCGCGATAGAGCGCCAGCTCCACTTCGGCACGGGCAGTCACCGGCCGCAGGAACAGAGTCGGGTAGAGCACCTGGATGTCGATCTTCAACGCGTCCATATGCGCCAGGCGAGCGGAGACATCGGTCAGGTCGCGGGCGTCTTCCGGGACGTTTAGGCCGAGATTGGAGTTGGCAATCACCCGGTCGTCGACGCGCCAGAAATGGATACCGTTCTTCTGCGAGACCAAGACCTCCGGCGTGAAGCGGCGATCGTCTTCCAACATGAAGTTCCAAGTCTGTTCGGTTTCGATGACATGGGCATCGGCGTCGATGATTGCCATAGTGATTGGCCCTCTCGTTAATTCTCGCTGGCTGAACTTCTTGTAAAACCGCGGCAGCTCCGCTGTCAAACGAAAGTTAATTTTGATTACTCGAGTCCTGGCTCGGTACTTGGCCAAATAAGCCGGAGGTCTTCACCTCCTCATGCCGGTGAAAACCGGCATCCAAGGAGAGCAGGTCCGCCCCTACGGGGAAACCCCTGGATTCCGCGTGGGCGGGAATGACGGAAACAACAGACAATGCCCCGCCGGTGGCACTTGGGTGGGAAATTTCCTAAGATTCTTTATTCACTGTGAAAGTTCGACGGAGGCATCGATTAATGGTCAAGAAGATTCCCACCAAGCTCGAAACCCATGGCCATCTGCGCGTGGACGATTACTACTGGCTGCGCGAACGGGACAATCCCGAAGTCATCCGCTACTTGAACGATGAGAACGCCTTTGCCGCCAAGGCGATGGCGCACACTCAGGAATTTGAAAAAAAGCTTTTCGAAGAAATCACCGGCCGGATCAAGCAGACCGATCTGTCGGTGCCGTACAAACGGGAGGACTATTTTTATTACACCCGTTTCGAGGAGGGCAAAGAGTATCCGATTTACTGCCGCAAGTTGGCTTCGCTGGATGCGCCGGAACAAGTCATGCTCGACGGCAACGGGTTGGCCCAGGGCCATGAGTTTTTCTCCATCGGCGGCTCGGCGCTGAGCTCGGGGCAGGATCTGCTCGCTTACGCTATCGACACCCAGGGT
>JBGTCC010000446.1:0-4811 GCA_041749055.1 Thermodesulfobacteriota bacterium
CAACAAATCCAAAGTAGAGTTTCACCGGAGGTTTATATGTTTCCTCATCTACAAACTTTCAACCTACAGAAATGGATCGACGATAACCGCGGCGATTGGGGACAGCGGCGGGTGATTTGGCAGAACTCGGATTTCATCGCCTTCGTCACCCGCGGGCCGAACCGGCGCAAGGACTATCACATCAACCCCGGGGACGAGATATTTTATCAGCTCGAAGGCGAGCTTAACCTGCATTACCTGAAGGGTGACAAGCGTGAGTTGGCGGTGCTCAAGGCCGGCGATATTTTTCTCATGCCGAAGCACACGCCACACTCGCCGCGCCGTGCCGACGGCTCATGGACCTACGTGGTGGAAAAAACCCGGTCCAAAGAGGAAATCGACCGGTTTATCTGGCCCTGCGAGCAGTGCGGCAGCAGTCTTTATGCGACGGATGTGCGTTTCGACGACCCCGGCGACGCGGTGACCAACGCCACCGCAGCGCTTAAAGCCGATCCGAAATTAGCGACATGTAAAAAATGCGGCGCGGTGCTGGAGCTGTGAATCAAACAACATCCGCGCCAACCCCACGGATGCCGATTGAGTCGATTGGCAACTGAATTTCTCTCTTCCATCATTGCGGATGCATCTGAGGGCGGACACGCAGGTCCGCCCCTACGGGGAAAAATCTGGTTCCCGCCTGCGCGGGTATGACGGATCTTTGCTTACCGCAAGGCGAGGTGTTGCAAGAGTGCTGGCGCACATAATGCTTTTAGCAGCTGCGATCCGGTATTCGAGTGAACCTTGAGATTAGCTAAAGGAAAACTTTAGCCTAACTTTTCGCCTGAATCGCCCGCCAGATCTTCGGCGGCGTGAGCGGCAAGTCTTGAATACGCACGCCGACCGCGCGCGACACCGCATTGGCGATCGCCGACGCGACCGGCAGTAGCCCGCCCTCACCTAATCCTTTAGATCCGAACGGGCCCGGGCCGTTGCCGTTTTCGATCAGGATCGTATGCAGGTGGTCGGGGAGGTCTCGAAATGTCGGTACTCGGTAGTCGACCATGTTGCCGTTGAGCAATTGGCCGTCTTCGTAGATCATCTCTTCCATCAAGGTGTGGCCGATGCCGAACATCACCGCACCTTCGTCCTGGCCGACGCATTGATCGGGGTTGATCGCCTTACCCGCGTCGCAGGCCGACACATAATTGAGCAAATGAATGTTGCCAGTGTCGCGGTCAACCTCGACTTCGACGCCACCCCAACCGACTTCCCAGAATGTCGTCGTCGAACCGAGCACTGCTTTCGCGCTGCGTTTGTCCTTGTAAAGCCCCTTACCGATGATCTCTCCGGCCTTGCTGCCGAAGAAGTCGACAATCACTTTACTAAAGGAAAGACTCTGCCCCGAGTTCGTCCACACCTGGCCATCTTCGAGAGTGAGGGTGTCGGCTTTTTGCTTGAACACTTTGGCGGCGCACTGGAGCAGCTGCTTCTTGGCGTCCTGGGAAGCTCGCTGCACCGCCGTGCCCATGACTACCGTGGAGCTGCTCGCGCTGGTGGAAATATCATAGGGCGTGACATCGGTGTCGAGCTGGGCGACGCCGATCTGATCCATCGGCATGGCGAGTTCCTCGGCGACGATCTGGCTCAGCGCCGTGCGCGGCCCCTGCCCTGCTTCGACGGTGCCAGTGAGCAACATGACGCTGCCGTCGGACGACATCTTGACTGTCGCGCCGGCAACTTTATAGGTACCGCCGGCGTCTTTAATGCAGCAGCTCAAGCCTTTGGCACGATTAGGCTTGTCGCTCTTCTCGCCCCATTTGATGCCATCGGCGACTTTGCGCAGTCCCTCCTCCATGTCGCAATCCACCGGCGTATCGCCAGCGGTATAGAGATCGCCCTTCTTGAGTAAGTTTTTGATGCGAAATTCCAGCGGATCGATGCCCAGGCGGTCGGCGATCATATCCATTTGCGATTCGTAGGCCCAGGTGACCTGCAGTGCGCCGAACCCGCGAAAGGCACCGGCGGGCACGGTATTGGTATAAACGCCGTAAGCTTCTACTTTGGCATAAGGAATTCTGTATGGCCCCAAGGCGCGATAGCCGGCCTTTTGGGTGACCCGAGGTCCGGCGTCGGCATAGGCGCCCGTGTCCATGTAGACCTGGCAATCGCGGGCGATAAGTTTGCCGTCCTTGGTCACGCCGGTTTTGACCGTGACCCTGGCCGGATGACGCGTGACGGTCTTGAAGCTCTCGTTGATCGACAGCTGAAGCTTCACCGGCCGCCGGGTCATCCAGGAGAGCGCCGCGGAGATCGGCTCGGCTTTGACATAAAGCTTGCCGCCATAGCCGCCGCCGACATAGGGCACGATGACGCGGATGCGGTTGCAGGGCAGACGAAAGACACCCGACAGATGATCGCGCAGCGTAAACGGATCCTGGCACGACGCCCACACCGTCAGCTTCTCGCCGTCATAGTAGGCGACGTTGTTATGCGCTTCGAGGGAGAAATGCTGGACCTTCTGAAAGCGGAAGGTGTCCTCGAAAATATGATCGGCTTTGGCGAAGCCTTTTTCGGCCTCTTCACGGCCAAAGGCCAGGTAATAGCAAATATTCGTGCCGCTAAAGCGCTCCGGCGCGCCGTAGGTCGAACCGCGCAACTCGGCGCGCGCCACGCCGCCCTCGTGCACCTGGATAGCGCCCGGTGCCGTGGCATCTTCGAGGTTGGTGACCTTGGCCAGCTCGTCATATTCGACTTCGATCAGTTCCAGCGCTTGCTCGGCGATCTCCGGCGTGTCGGCCAACACCGCTGCGACCGGATCGCCGACATAGCGCACCTTGTCGACGGCAACGATGGATTGATCCTTGTAGGTCGCGCCATATTTGAAGTTGAAGCCTTGGATATCATCCCGCGTCAAGGTCGCAATGACGCCGGGAAATTCTTTGGCTTTGGAGGCATCGACGTTGACCAACCGCGCATGAGCGACCGGGCTGCGCAGGATCTGCGCATGGGCCATGCCCGGCAGCTGGATATCGCTGGTGTAGATCGCTTTGCCGCTGACTTTTTCGATGGCGTCGACCCGATGCGCATTGGTGCCGACGACGTTCAAGATCTGCTTCGTGTTCATGGTGTGAGCTGGAAAACCCAAAAGGCCACGGTGAGATCGTCACCGTGACCCTAAACCGAAGTTATTTACGGATTTTGGGGCTATCTTTTTCGGGGAAATATTTATCGCAGAAGGGACAATGGAAATTCATTCCCGACCCGAGCATATGCGGGTTGACGACAAAGATTTTTTTACAATCTGGACAAGTGATTTCAACGGCCTGACCCATGAGACACCTCTCTACCTATTTTGGATTTTAGATTTTTATTTTCGATTGGCGGATCTGAGCAACTAAGCAACCCGCGCAGCGTGAATAAGATTCCTTTTGCGCCCTATGCGTTCTCTGCGGTCAATCCCTCCGAATCCGATTTTTTGTGACCATTGTGCTCTTTCTGATAAAATTCCCGATCCCCTCATGCCCAATAGGTCGTCCGGTCCATCGGGATATGCTGCAATATTTCTCCCGGCACGTAATCTTCCAACTTGATGCGCGCCATCGCTTCGTCGGGGCATTTCGACACCGGCGAGAACGGGCGGTCGGTCGGTTTGGTCGCATCGACGATCATGCCCGAGGTCTTGATCTCGTCGCGCAGCGAAGGATCCAAGAAGTTGCCGCGGAACAGCGGCTTTAAAATATTAACCTGGAGATGCGGCTGTACCCGCGTGGCGATCGCCCAGAGAATGTCGGTGGGATTGAAAACGTCGATATCCTCATCGAACACGAAAACATTCTTGGTGTGGTCGAAGGTCAACGCGGCGGCAGCGGCGCGCGCCGGATCGCCTTCGGACATTTTCTTCATCGAGATGAAAACATTGTAATGGGCGTGGCGGCCCTGCTTACAGACCGCGGTGACGCCGGGCACGGCCTCGCGGCAGCGGCGCAGATACGCACCCTCGCGCGGCAGATCCATCCATGGCTTGTCGCCTTCCGGCGTGATCACCGACTGATACATGGCGCCGTTGCGATAGTTAATCGCTTTTACTTCGTAGTGCACGCAGGTGGTGTAGCGCTGCGGCCCGAGATAGCCCGGCGCTTCGCCGAAGGGACCTTCGACCACGCGACCGCCCGGTTTGAGCACACCTTCGATGACCACCTCGGCGTCCGCGGGAATGAGCAGATCGTCGCCGAAAGTTTCCGAGGCGACCAAGCGCAGCGGTTCACCCATGTAGCCGCCGATCACGTCGTACTCGCTCACTTCGAATGGGCCGCTGTAGCAAGCGCCCATGTGAAATGCCGGGTGATGGCCCAACACGGTGGCCACCGGCATTTCCATGTTGTTGTCCTCGTAATCTTTGAAGATCTTCCACAGATGGCGCGGCGAAGCGTAGAGCGCCGTCGAGTTCTTCGATTTTACTTCCATGCGGTGGTACGAGAGGTTGTAGATCCCTGACTTGCGGTCCTTGGTGATGGTCGACAGCACGATATACGGTCCGCCGTCCATCTCATGATGGCGCATGATCGGAATCTGATAAAGGTCGACTTTATCGCCGACCATGGTGTTCTGTTTGATCGGCGCGTCTTTCCGGCTGATGATCGACGGCGGCACGCGATGCTCTTCCATCTCCAAACATTTTTCCGCCATCTGCGGCCGCGTGGCATCACGCGGCATGCCCAGGGCGATCTGCGTCTTGCCCTGAGAGATCTCGCAGTTCATGGTCAGTTTGATCGGCCCGACTTTGCCGTTCAAGTTGAGCGGGTTGTCGAAAATGATGATCGGAAATTTCTTCT
>JBGTCC010000447.1:0-3838 GCA_041749055.1 Thermodesulfobacteriota bacterium
CGGCGGCTATTCGCTGATCTGGACAAAGGAAGACCGCTCCGACATGATCAAATGCGACTGGGCGCTTGGCTCCCTGGTCACGGTGCCGAATGACAACTGCTACCATCAGCACTTTAACTCGGGAACGACGCGCGCGCGTTACTTGGCCCTCCGCCCCGGCGACATGGGCCTTTATAAAAAGGGCCGCGGCGGCGGCGGCGAGAATGCCGACAAAAGTCTCAAAGATGGCGGCTGGCAGGTCGAGTACGATGACGAAGATCGCGAGATTCACGCGATCTTCGAAAAAGAACTCAAGGCCCACGGCGCTACTTGCAAAATGAAGGCGTTTATCCCTTGGTGCACGGGCGAAGTCGGGCCGACCAGCGAGCGCGATGCTTAGATAGTTTTTTCAATCACGATTCTCGGGGAGCTAAGCGAGTCACACCGGCTTAGCTCCCCGATTCGTTAGTAACCCAGCCCTCACGCCAGACTCTCAAGCTAGTCCATTGCTCAAGAAATATTGGAATGAGCCCAGTCAAATTAGCCGTGCCGTGCCGCGCTGCATAAGGATCGATGGTGCGTATAAATAAACCGGCAGGCGGCATCGTTGCCATGCTACTGATCGTCTTCGTCGTGCTTTCGGGCTTGACCGCGGGATATCTTTGGCTGTTTCTAACGTGGAATTTTTCCGTGGGCGAACGCGCTGGCTGGGTGCAGAAGCTCTCGAAAAAAGGTTGGTTTTGTAAAACCTGGGAGGGCGAATTGTCGATGGTGTCCATGCCCGGCACCACACCGGAGAAGTTTTTCTTTACGGTGCGCGACGACAGTGTCGCCGAAGCTATCAATAAGCTCATCGGCCAACGGGTATCCTTGCACTACGAAGAAAAGGTTGGCCTGCCGACCACTTGTTTCGGTGAAACACGTCACTTTATCACGAAGGTTACCGTGATGGGCCAAACTCAGCTCACGCCGGACAACCCGACGCCGATGCCGTCCGCACCGTTTGCGAAATAAACTACAGCTGGTGTTTGCCTCGAGACGAACTTCGAAGCGACAAAAACACGGTTCAACGTCCTAAGAATCGCTGCTTATCACGTGGCGAATCTGGACGTTGAACCGAGAATTACCGGCGGGTCTGCTAATTGAGGTGTGTCGGTGGCGAATCTTTGATCGCCGCTGTTTGCGGTTTGCGCCGGTTGGGGTTACGTAGAATTTGCAGCGACTTCTGTTCGATTTGGCGAATACGCTCGCGGGTCACGGAAAACTTCTGCCCTAGTTCCTCGAGGGTGTAGTCGCGCTTGAGCTCGATGCCGAAGCGCATGCGCAGCACCGCTTCCTGGCGCGGCGTGAGCACGGACAGCGCTTTGCGAACTTCGGTGCAGAGGGTGCTTTCCAAGGCTTGGCTCTCCGGTTGCGGGCCGATGCGGTCCTCGACGAAATCGCCGAGCTCATCGCCGTCTTCCCAGACCGGTGTGTGCAGCGATACCGGTTCGCCATGGCTCTGCACCGAGTTGAGCATCTCTTGCACCGTAAGACCCAGTTCTTGCGCCAGTTCTTCGGGCGAGGGTTCTCGGCCTAGCCGGCGTTGCATCTCGCGAGCCGTTTGCATCACCTTGTTGCGCGATTCGACGCGATGCACCGGCACGCGAATGGTGTGGCCGGTGTCGATTAAGCCACGGGTGATTGCCTGGCGAATCCACCAACTGGCGTAGGTCGAAAAGCGAAAACCGAGCCGGTAGTCGAACTTATCCACCGCGCGCATCAGGCCGAGATTGCCTTCCTGAATGAGATCGAGAAACGCCAGCCCGCGATTCATGTATTTCTTGGCGATGCTCACGACCAAGCGCAGGTTGGCCTCGGTAAATTCCTTACGGGCGATCTGCACAGCCTGTTCGCCCTGCTCGAGTTCACGCGTGAGCCGCTTGATTACCGTAGCGCCGCGGCCGACGGACTCTCCAATGGCTGCGATCTCCGCGGCAATGTGGTTTTTTTGCGCTCGGGTAGCCCGCGGTTTCTGTTGTTCCAGTTCGGCGATGCGGTTGGCGGCACGCTTGAGCCGGACAATCCAGGCGTCGACATGGTGCGCAGCGAGATGGAGGTCTTGGATTAACGCGCAGATCTTCGCTGTCAGGGCGGTTTCTTTTTCACACAGGGACTCATAGCGTTGCTTGGAGATGCGTTTATGACCAAGCTCGCGGTGTAGCTCTTCTTGGTTCTGCCCCAACCGGCGCAGTTTGGCGACGGATTGCAGGAAACCCTTGGGATCCTGTCCGTTACCGGCTTCTTTGTCGTGCTCGTCAGATTTTTCTAAGACTTCGTTGATTTCCAATTCGCCGTCGGCGACCTTGCGGCCGAGTTGGATGACATAACGCAGGGCCGAAGGAGCTGAGAAAAGCGCGCGCAGGATCACGTTCTGGCCCGCCTCGATGCGCATGGCCAGCTCGATCTCCCGCTCGCGGCTGAGCAGGGGCACCGCGCCAATATCGCGCAAGTACTGCTGCACGGAGCTCATGGCGAAGTCAGACTCTTTAACCTCGGGCTCCGGTTCCGCGCCGGTTTCGTTGATCGAGCTAAAGTTCATTTCCGAATCAACCGGAGCCAGGTCGGAAATCTCCTTTTCTTCGAAGTTCTCGTCATTTGGCTTATCGATCTCAAATTCGCTTGCCACAGTGTTCTCCTTGGATAACCTTGAAACGGGCTCGCGGGTTCCACAGAATCCGCGCTTGCCGACTTAATACTTGAGCATTAGACGTGCCAAGTGGCCGATCCGTTCGCAACGTGGGTTGGTAAATTGTCCGAATTGGACCGAAACGATTGTTAGATAAGCGTCAGAATGTCAGTGATATCGGTTGTTTGCTTGAAAAATTTCGCGCGTTCCACGTTTTTAAAAGTAAGGACGATAAGGCGCCCTGTCAAGGTTGCCTGTGATGATTGAGCGCCGTGGATCCTTAGTTAAATTGCCAGATTGGCGAAGTTGTGAGGACGCACTATGCGCCTTATGGATAGGTTTTACCAGAGTTGAGAAAATATCTCCGCGCCCTTGGCGGACGCGGAGATATTTGGCTGATTAGCCGTGATTTCTACGATCGCAGATCGCATCGATCAAGGCGGGCTTACCTTGCTTGACCTGCTCGATGGCGCGTTTAAGGGCACCTTTGAGATCGTCGGCGTTCTCGATTGGGCCTTCGGCGTACCAGCCCATGGATTTCGCCAAGCCGGCGAAGTCGGGATCGGGGCCGTAGAGATCCATACCGAGATAGGCGCGGTTGGGATCGGTGCCGCGGGTGCGCGCCAAGACCAGCTGATGGTTCCAGTCGTTATAATAGGCGCGGTTGTTGAACATCACGACTAGCATGGGAATTTTATACTTGGCGGCGACCCACAGCGCGCCGGCGTCGAACATCAAATCACCGTCGGGCTGCAGATCGACGACCAGGCGGCCGGTGCCTTTGTTCGCAAGTGCGACACCAAGTGACAGGCCGATTTGGGTTCCGGTGCCTAGTTCACGGCCGCCGTGGCAGTACGGGCGGTCGAAGTTCCAGAGCTTCTTGCCCCATGACCCAAGATCGCCGGCGGTGAGCACCCAGTCTTCGCCTTTGATCGCTTCCCATACTTCGCTGGCGAGGCGCGGCACGGTCATCGGTTTTTGATCCCAGTGTTCCTGGGCTTGCTTGGCCCATTTGGCGCGGGTCTCGGCGTGGTGTTTGCCAATCGCCGCGGCGCGCGTGGCGATCTTTTCCCGCAGCCCTGGAGTTTTGGCGATGCGTTCTTCCAAGAGCTTGGTCAGCGCCGGCGCGGCGCTGACGACGTCGGCAATCATGCGTTGCTGGGCGTAGTAGGGGCGCGCATAGTCCATGGA
>JBGTCC010000448.1:0-5026 GCA_041749055.1 Thermodesulfobacteriota bacterium
CCCCGCAATGTCATCGAAAGCCATAGTGCCAACATGCACATGATTCCGGCAGACGACGACATCGAGCGCCGGCTGAAATCGACCCGCGCGGGAAATCTCATACACATCAAAGGATATCTGGTGGACGCGACGGGTAAGGACGGTTTTCGCTGGAAAAGCTCGCTGTCACGCAGCGACACCGGTGCTGGCGCCTGCGAATTGATCTGGGTCGAGTCGTTGGAGAGTTGGTGAGACGCCGGCCCGTTGGCAAATTTCTAGACATTCCGCTGCGCTTGGAGTAAACCGCGCATAGCTAGTTCAACCCTAGGAGCCAACATGCGACGGATAAGGCAGTGGGCAGGTGGTGTGATGATTGCGATCGGCTTGCTGGCGCCGCTATCTCGGGCTTTTGCAGCGGAAACGGCACTGAAGGTCGTAGACGTTTCGCTGCCGGCGGTATCGTTGTTGCAGTCGCCGCTGTTTGCCGCCATCGAAAGCGGCGCGTTCAAGAAGTACGGCATGGAGGTTTGCTACACGTCACCGGAGCACGGAGCATCCAAGCTTTGATCGGCGGCTCGGTCAATTTCGCCCAGGGAGTCTCGAGTCGAACCGTGCCCTCGGCGGTGCTGGCCGGATTCGATGCGGTGTTGATCGCCAACTTCAGCGACAAGTTTTTATTCACCATGCACAGCGCGCCGGAAATCAATTCGTTACAAGACCTAAGGGGCAAAATCATTGGTGTTTCAGGCATCGGCGGCAGCACCGATTTCGCCACCCGGGTGGCGCTGCGCGAAGCCGGGCTGGTGCCCGACAACGATGTCATGATTCGCGGTGCCGAAGCCGGGCTCGCCTGGGTGCCGAGCATGATTCAAGGCCTCGATATCTGGTATCAGCGCACCCGCGACGGCCGCAGGCTGACCGGTGACAAGCCGATCGCGCTGCCGAAATTTTTACCGAGCGAATATTTTCACCGGCAGATCTGGATCAGCTTCGTCGACGATCCGTTGGGCGTGAAAATGGTCGGTAACGTGCTCGACGCCGACAAAGTGATGTTCGGTTCCGATTATCCCCATCCCGCCAGCACCTGGCCCAATTCGCAGCGGCGATCGCCGCGCAGATGGAGTCTTTGCCCGCCGCTACCGTGCAAAAAATCACTCGCGACAACGCCCGGGCGCTGTTTGGCATTGCTTAAACGGGGATTTCACATTGGCAATTGAGTCTGCCAGCGAGGCGTAATCCTGCCGTCGTGAAGACGATGGTGAACTGCCTCTAAGTGGGTGTCGACCGTTTGCGCCGCGACATCGCTGCAAAACCAATGCCTCGACTTGGCAATGGGAACAAGACTTTGTCATTGCTCTTTTGGGGCGTCTTCACAACTCCAGGGTTGCGCCTCTCTGGCGCTTTGCGGCGGTGCAACTTCGGAGGTTGGGATTACTCCGAATGGCGCCCGATAAAGTCGAGCACCGCGCGATTGAAAAGCTCCGGTTGCTCCCAGTAGGGCGAATGGCCGGCTTCTGAAAAAATAACCACTTCATTCACAGGGATATGGCGCGCGATCATGCGCGTGATCGATGGCGGCGTTGATGGATCTGCGGCACCGGTCATGAGCAGCGTTGGCACTTTCAAAGTTTCCAGCTTCGCCGGCGTGACGACGTTGGCGAGGGATTGGCGCGCGCCTTTGCCGGTTTCGGATCGTTCGTTGATCTCGCGCCACTTCTCCGTACCCTCGGGATTCGCCGCACGGTAGGATGGTCCCAACTCCCAGCACCAGCGCGGTAGCGCTTCCAATGCTTTCAACTTGATTCGCGCCGCGGCGTCGGCGATATAGCCGTCGCGGGCGGCGAGATTGTTGCTCGACACGGTTAAGCTCAGGAGTCGCTCTGGATGGGACAACGCATAGTCGGCGGCGACACTGCCGCCGGCGGCGGAACTCACCGCATGAAACTTTTTCACGCCGAGGAATTCGCTCAAGTTGTGTAAGTCTACGGAAGCGATCCCTGGATTATCCGGCGGCGCGAGATCGGAGTCGTAGTAGTTGCGCCGTGAGTAGCCGATGACGCGATAACCAGCCTGGGCGAAGACCGGCTGCTGGTACAACCAGATCAACGCGCTTCCCGAAGCGGGATGTAAAAAAACTACCGGCGTGCCATTGCCGCCGCTATCCCAATAGCCGAGACGGGTGCCGGGAAGTTCGGCGATCCCTTGCGTCGCCGGAACCTGCTCGGGGATCGCAATCGGCGTCAATGGATCATGCACTGTTGCAGCTGGGTTGCCTTCACTCATTCTAGCTCTCGGTTCGCTCGCGCCGCCGCGAACGAGTAGGCGTCGTAGCCGTCTTCGTGAATCAACTTGATGATCTCATCCTTGGCCGCATCGAAGTTGACGCCGATGGGGTCGGCGCCGTTTTGCACCGACTGAATCTGTTCCCGCAATAATTTGCGAAACATGACGACGCCGCGGTCGCCTTCTCCGAGGTGTTCCTTGGAACGGTCGGCGAGCGGGCCTTGGGTCTCCCAGGCCATGTGGTCCTGGCTGGTGAAATTTTCCATGTGAAATTCACCGGCTTCGTCCGTTGTTCCGACATACTCTATCGGCGTGTTCTCCGGCTGTTCGACTGCGCTGCCATCTTTGCTTGGGCTAAATCGGAATTGATAAACCTGCGTGTTGGTGTCGTCGATCGGCGTGCGGAAATGCATGGCGTAGCCGATCCGCACGGGAACGAATAGTATGTTGGGGAAAATCAACGGATGGGGGGTTTCGACGGGAGCATCGTCGCCTTCGAATATGCGTTGTTTCTGGATGCCCGCCCAGGTCGGATAGTTGACGAATTCAAAATCGAATTTGTTGAGCATGCGATAATGATACGGCACATGGTCGGGATCGCCCTTGAGTTTGAGGGTGTGCGAATGGAGATAATAAGTGTGGGTCGGGTCGACGGAGTTCTCCATCGCTTGCAGCCAATTGCAGCGCAGGGTTTCGCATATGTCGACTTGCTTCTTGCCATCGTTGCGCACTAATAGATCCCATTTGGGCAACAGCGGTTTCCTCTCCGGCGGGCCCATGTACGCGAACAGCAGGCCGGCGAGTTTTTCCACCGGGTAAGCGGGATGTTGAATCTTGGCTTTGAAGCCGGCTTCGGGGCTTTCGAAAGGCTGGTCGATGCAGCGGCCTGAGGCATCGTACTTCCAACCATGATAGGAGCAGCGGATGCCGTCTTTCTCGACAAAGCCGTAGTAAAGCGACACGCCGCGATGGGAACATTTCTCCGCCACGAGGCCGTAGCCGCCGGAGCGGTCTTTGTATAACAGCAAGTTCTCACCGAGCAGGCGGACGCGCTTTTTCGGTTTGGCATCGTTCAACTCGGCGGCGGCGCCGACCACATGCCAATAGCGCCGCAATAATTGCCCGGCGGGAGTGCCGGGGCCGACCCGGCAGAAAAAGTCGTTGTCTTCATGGCTGAGCATGACGGTGGACTCCTTTTGTTGATTTGTCCTGCGGGTGGTCGCGCAACGACCATATGTTTTACGACAGTATTAGAAATTTTGCCAAGCTGTCAACTTGGGGCGAGGCACTAGGCAACAGGCAGGACTGCCGGAGTTTTACGGCTATGGTCAATGACCTGCACGGCGGTGTCCGTACACGGGGTCACGCGCTTAGGAGAGGTGGACGCGTAGCAATTTGCAGATCCAATGCCACGACAAATGAGGCTTGGTGGAATCGGACGGTCACAGATCGCACCTTCGAACAACCGAACTCGCCAGTAAAATCTAACGACGGTTCGGTGCGGTCTCGGGTGCCGCTTTGTCGTTACCGGCGATAAAAGCGTCGCGAAAGCCTTCTTTTTCTTTCAGTGCTGCGCGCAAGTTCTCGGCGTCCTGGCGGGTTTCGAAGCTACCGATGCGCACGCGGTGCCAGGTCTTGCCGTTGCTGTCGGCGTCAATCACGAAAGCCGGGTAACCTTTGGCTTTGAGTTTTTGCAGCCAATCGCTCGCCAGCTGCTTTTCTGTCGTCGCCATCGCTTGAACGGACCAAGTGTTCGCCGGGCGCTCATGCTTCGCTGATTTTTCGCTTTCGCCGGAGGATGAACTGACCGTTGTCGTAGGGCTGAGCTGTGGTGCGGTCGAGGGTTGGGCGGGGAGCGTGCTTTGATGGCATCGGGATCGGAGTTTCCATCGGCCCGCGGTTGGGCAATCACGGGGGTGGTGGGGGCAGCGACATTTTCCGTGCTTGCATCGGCAACGATCTGGGGCGTCTGGGCCGGCTGAATCTCGCCATCGCTAAGCTGTCGTCTGGATTCGGCGATCGCCGACGGGTTGCGTACGATGCTGTCGAACATGTTCTTGAGATGAGGCATCAAGCCAATCATGCCGACGGCCAGCAAAACCACACCGCACAAGGCGCCGGCGAGGCTAAATTGTTCGCGGCCCCGATACCATTGAGTTTGCGGCTGTGGTGTGGCCAGCTTTTCCGTAATCGGTACGACTTTCTCGGTGGCTGGTTGCTGTGCTGAGTTGACCCCGGGCTGGAACGCGCGTGCTTGGGGGGCGTGCAACGAGCGCCACAAAGTGGCAAAACTGATTGGATTTTGTGGCCCGCTGATCGGCTCATATTCAGCGATCAGTTCCTGCGCTCTGATCTTGCGCAGTTCTGGCGGACAAATTTCAAATGTGAAGCCGGTAGGCTCGAAGCGTCTGAAGCGAAATTTCGTGTGCTTGCGATGGTGTAGCACGGCGTTACGAATATTGGCGGCGGCGCCGATCAAGATCTGATGGCGAAAATTGAACAGGCCATAGACACCTGACGCGGCCGGCGCATGCATATTGATCGACTCTTGTTTAAAGCCGTAATAGTCGCCGTTCGTCTTCCAGGGCATGTAAGCTCCGTTTTGTTCGCTTGCGGTTCGCAGGACAAATCGCCTGGAGGCAGTCTTGTCTGGATGTAATTCTTTAATTTAGAGGAGCGTCTTACGCCGTCGGTTGTTTATCCGGAAGCACTCATCACGAAGGTCACCAAGGGTTCGAATAATTAACGTACGGGCGAAAAATCT
>JBGTCC010000449.1:0-7109 GCA_041749055.1 Thermodesulfobacteriota bacterium
GCTCGAACACCGGCATCTCAGGCCGGCACTCAAGACACCACGCAGCCCAGAAATTTAGCAGAACAACCCGCCCGTTCAGCCCCGCCAGCGACACCCGCTGGCCATCAGCAGTGACACCGCTGAACTCGGGTGGCTGCATCACTGATGGATAGCCCGATAGGTTCAGTGCCTTCAGCAGCTCCAGTATAGCCGGCCGCTCTGCCGCCAGCGCATTGACAGCGGTCAAAAGAGCTGCGATTCCACACGCCGCCATGCTGGCAGTTATCCGCCGTATCATTTGCATGTGCTTCTTTGGCTGGTTCCTCCTTAACGCTTCGCGGCAATCTCCCTCGCTAGCTTCAGGATCGGCGCGCTGGGAAAAACCTCATCGACCTTTCCGGGCCACTTTCCTCGGACGATCCCCTGTTGGTCGATCAAGAAGAAATATCGCTGCGCAGTTGTCATATTCCACTGGGTGTTGAGGCCCCCGTAGCTTCGGATTGCCTTAAGGTCAGGAAAATCACTTAACAGCGGATAGGGCAGCTTCAGCGAATCGGCGAATGTCTTCTGCGAGAATGAAAGGTTTGAGCTGATGCCGAGAATTTGCACATTCAGTGCCTCGAACTTGCTGTAGTCGGCCATCCTGGCCGATAGATTCGCCGCTCATACGGGCGAGTAATCGGCGCCGTAAAACTCGATGAGGACGAGCTTCCTGCCGCGAAATTGGCTCAAGCTGATTTTTCCGCCGGTGGTGGCCGTGAGACTGAAGTCGGGTGCCTGGTCACCGACTTTAAGCGCCATCAACAAATTGGCTCTGCCAAGCAGGCCAATGAACAGTAGGCCTAAGACAAGCAGACTTTTCCGTAACTTTGCCAAATTAACCATTTCTCAGTCTCCTTTTTTCACAATAAGTTTTGCACTCCGAGTTCTGCCTTTCCTGTTGCAGTGGTCCACTGGCTCATCGGATCACTCGATTAGCCCGGTACAACACCTCCGGGACGATCTTAATCCCTATCGCCGTGGCCGCTTTAAGGTTAACTACGAACTCGATGTTGTTGTTTACTTCGACGGGAATCTCACGCGGATCTGTGCCTTTTATGATCTTGTCCACCAGGCGCGCTGCCTGGCGCCCCGATTTGTAGAAGTCAGGACCGTAGCTAGCAAATCCGCCTTGATCGACGTACCAAGGACCAAAAAACATGGTTGGAATCCGCTTCTTAGACAGTGCCTGCAGGGCAAGACCGGGAATGTTGCAGGAAAGTGAGCGTGGCACGACGATGCCATGCACCTCATTTTTCCTGATACTGTCGAAGGTCGCCTGCGCTTCTTTTTGACTAACGACCGTTTTCTCGATCAGCATTATTTTTAAACGGCGAGCGCTTTCCCGATAGATCTTTGCCTGAGCCACCGAGAATGCCTCGGACTTATCATAGGGAAACAGGACCCGTGTAAGTCCGGGTAGCATTTCCTTAAAAATCTCCAGGCGCTTGCCGTCCAAGTCAAGATCTAAATCGGTAACTCCGGTGATGTTGCCCCCCGGACGGGCAAAACTTTTGATAAGTCCCAGACCTATCGGATCTCCCGCGCCGTAGAAGACAATCGGGATACGGCTTGTCGCCATCTGGGCGGCCTTGGCTGGCGCGGGGTTGTTGGTGAAAAGAATATCTATCCCCTGCTCCACGAGTTCTCGCGCGGCTTGGGGAAGAGCCGCAATGTTACCTTGGGTAAATCGGACCCCAATCACGAAATCCTGGTTCTCACGGTAACCGCGCTCTTTAAGGCCGTCGCGGAGCCCGCCGACTCCTGGCGTGGGTCCCCAGGAATCCGTCAACACTCCAATAAGGATAGGCTTAGCGCGCTCGGCGGCGCCTTGGTCGCAGACGACCAACGGCCTGACAGCAAGCAAGACAAAAAAAATCAAATACCATGGCAATCTTATTTTCACCGTAGTCCTCGGCCTCAACAACTCCAGAACACGACGACAATCAAGCATATAAATTTGCTTTATCTAATCTCTTTGTCAGCCGGCATTTGCACGCTGGATACATTCTGCCGATCCATAGTTACGCTCTACTCTCTAGGTAGGGCAATAGCCGGGCCAGCGGCCGCATGTCGGCTGACTAGAGCCTTTGGTTTGAATTCATTGAAGATCTTTAGTGAAGCTCAGATTATCAGGTGGAGCGGGGCACGCCGCGCGAGTAGCTAATTTGCTACACCGGGTAGTCGTATTGCGACACCTACCGATACGGCGTGCGCTGCGGCCGGATCGTAATTTCAACCGGACACGCCGTTGCCGGCGCGTTGAGAATGTAAAGAACCGCTTGAGCTACGTCCTGCGTTTGAATCATCTTGCTGCGATCCAAATGCTTCACCGGCGGGATCATCGGTGTGTCGACGAAGCCGGGCAAGATCACCGCGACTTTGATGCCATGCTCTCTGACTTCTTCATAGAGCGATTGGGTGAAGCCGATCAGGCCGAACTTCGAGGCTGAGTAGGCGGCGCCGTTGGCTTCGCCGCTTTTGCCTGACACCGAACCGATGTTGACGACCGCGCCCTCGCCTTTTTTGATCATCGCCGGCAATAACTCTTTGGCGAGGATCATCGGCGCGCGCAGATTGAGACGGAAGGTTTGATCCCAGTCGTCGACCCGCGAGCGAACGACAGAGGCGCGCTTGCCCCAGCCGGCGTTGTTGATCAGAAAGTCCACTGGTCCGCAGGCTTGAACTAACGAGTACAGATCGTCGTCGAGCGTAAGGTTGGCTTGAACAATTGAGGCTTTGCCTTTTGCCGCAAGGACAGCTTGCTGCACGGCGACCAACTCCGGCATCGTCCGGGCGGTGATGACGACCGTACAGCCGGCTTTGGCTAGAGCGATGGCGATGGCACGGCCAATTCCCCGGCCCGCGCCGGTGACGAGGGCGGTTTTTTCTTCGAGAGACTTATCTGTCAACTTGATACGCCTGGTATCTATTCATCGGTGAGGTAATTCCAAAACTTTTCGCTCGCGAAGATGAGCACGAACCACAATGAAATTGTCGCGATCTTGCCGAGCAAGTCGTAGAGACCGGGATACGAGAACATGAATGCAACCAAAAGCATCAAAATGAAGAGAATTCCCACAGTGCGCCGGGCCCACACTTTCAAATTCACTTGCCGTAGGTAAATCCGAGGGAGCATTCTAATGAACCGTATTGCTCTCATCCTGATCCGGCGGTTGGGAGACCGAGGAGCCGTGATGCAGGATCATGCGCCAGCCGTCCGCGGTCTTTTGAAATATATTGGTGGTCAGTATGGCGGCGGAGAAAGTCTGGCCTTCAATGGAGCTCGCCAAGTTTTCATACTGCGTCACCCAGGCGAGTTCGCCGCGCACTTCGATCTTTACGTCGGTCAAAGTGAACTGCATGGACGGGGTATTCTCAAAAATCCTTTTCCAACTCTCCATCACCGGGCCCCAGCCGCGCAGAATACGCCAGCCTGGATGACCGCATTGGATGTCGGCGTCCTTAGACCACACTTTTTCCATGGCCTCGATCTTTAGTGTTTCGAAGGCATGGTAAAAGGCTTGGTTCGCCTGAGCGATTGCTTGGATTTCGTCGGTCACAGTTTCTCTCGTTTAGCCTCAGCCTCGCCGTTCAAACACGGAGTTTCGATTCGAATTGACGTTGAACTTTTGGACCTGGAACCGCCCGCTTCGGATCAATGATGCGGTTTGGGGGTGACGAAGACCAGGGTCACCAGGCGCGACTGACTGCGATTGGCGACACCGTGACTCTGCCCGGCCGGCGCCAAGGCGATCTCCCCTACGCCCAACTCAAGTTCTTCACTGCCGACGTTGAACGAACCGCGTCCTTCGAGCACGTAGTAGACCTTGTCTTCATCGGCGTGGGTGTGCGGCTTCTGCTCTTGTCCAGGCTCGAAACAGTAGGTGTCGCAGAAGAATCGCTCGGTCTCGAAGACGCCATTTTTTTTCATCTTTTCCGCCGAAAAGCTCATGGCATCGGTTAGCTTCTTGAAGTTGCTCATCACTCACTCCTCTCGGTCTTGGTCCGGCGATACTACCATAGGGCCGACGGCATGCAAAAGCCGCATGAATCTGTTAGTTCTCGTGCATGGATTCCGTTTTAATCCGCTATCACGAAATCGCCCTCAAAAAGGGCAACCGGGTTTATTTCACCGAGATGCTCAAGCGCAACATCATCGCCTCGGTCAAAGACCTAGGCGCCAAGGAAATCCGCAGTCTCCATGCCCGCTTGCTTCTGACCTTCAGGAACGAAATCGCGCCCGAAATCATCATCAAACGAATTTCCAGCGTCTTTGGCATCGCCAACTTCTCCCTGGTCCAGCGCACCGAGCGCGATATCGAAGCGCTGCGCAGACAAATTCTCAGTGGCCTCAATGGCGCGCACTTCGCCAGCTTTCGCATCGACACCCAGCGCGGCGACAAGTCTTTTGCGCTGAACTCAGTTGAGATCAACCGCCAACTGGGAGCGGCGGTCCAAGAGCGATCCGGTGCCCGTGTCGATCTCATCAATCCGGAGTTCACCGTCTTCGTCGAAGTCTTACCCAAGGACGCGTTCTTCGGTTTCAACAAACTGCCCGGCCCCGGCGGCCTGCCGGTGGGTGCCAGCGGAAGGCTGGTGTCACTGATCTCCGGCGGCTTCGACTCGCCGGTGGCGGCCTATCGCATGATGCAGCGCGGCTGCCGGGTGATCTTTGTGCACTTTCACAGCGCGCCTTACCAGGACAAGACTTCGCAAGATAAAGTGCGCGAGCTGGTCAAGCTGCTGACGCGCCATCAGTTTCAATCGCGCCTCTACATGATTCCCTTCGGCGAAATTCAACGGCGGATCGTCGCCGCCGTGGCCCGGCCGCTGCGCGTGGTGCTCTACCGGCGCATGATGCTGCGCATCGCCGAGAAAATCGCCCGGCGAGAAAAAGCCAAAGCGCTCGTCACCGGCGAGAGTCTAGGCCAAGTGGCATCGCAAACGCTGGATAATATGACGGTGATTCAACAAGCGGCAATCATGCCGATCCTGCGCCCGCTAGTCGGCATGGACAAGCAAGAGATCGTCGACCAAGCGCGCCGCATCGGTACCTTCGATATTTCGGCAGTTCCCGACCAGGATTGCTGCCAACTGTTCGTCCCGAAGCATCCGGCGACCAAGGCGAGGTTTGATGAAGTGGCAGCGGACGAGGCGAAGCTGGATGTCAATGAATTAGTCGGCTATGGGTTGGAGAATGCCAGCACAGAGGAGTTTAACTTCCCACAAGTAGCGGTGACGAACGAAGCTGCCAAGTCACCCTAAGCAGAAAGGTCAGTTATCCGCGCTTTCGGAACGTTGGGGACCGTTGGAAGATACTGCGAAGCGGTTACACATAATGCTGAATGCGCTCCAAACTCGGCGCGAAGAATAACTCTTCGACCTTCGCGTTCTTCTTAATCATCCCCTGCTCATACTCATAGCGGATCACGGCTTCCAACGCCTTGCGGTTGTCGTCAAGATTGTACGGCCAGGGATCGGCGCCGAAGATTTCTGTTTGTTCACGCATGAGATCCTGCACCCAGACCAGGGCGAAGCTGCGCGGGTCGCTGTTGCGACTGTAACAGATTTGTTTGGCCCGCTCGAAGGCTTGGACCAGGCTGATAGCGATCCAAGGATGCTTTTCGAGGATGTGGTTCTTCACCACCACCGTATGCATGATCGGGAAATGGCCGCCGTTTTGATAATATTCGATCTCAGCTTTCTTCGGGTCGGGGAATAGCAGCGCGACTTTGGGATTGCCGGCGCGCATCGACGGCAGGGTTTCCGGATAGAGCGACCCTTCGAGCTCGCCATCGACCAACATCTGGTCGATGTTTTTGCCGTGCGGTACGCGTTTGACGTTCATCCATGCGGCCGGTTCGAACGGGATGTCCTCCTCTTCCTGGCACCACCACTCGATGGTCTTCAAGTCGACGTTGTAATGATCTTGCAGGATGCCGCGCATCCACAGGCCAGCTGAGTTTTGCAAGGTATCCAGCGCCACCCTTTTACCGTTGAGGTCAGACGGTTTTTCGACGCCGCATCCCGTGCGCTTGACCATGTACTGGTGGCGAAAGCGCCGGTGGGGAAATACCGGGATGGCGTTGTAACCGCAGCCCTTGTCCCGCGATACCAGATAGCCAACTAGCGACAGCTCGCAAATATCGAACTCTTCATGTTTCAACATGCGGCCGTGGCGCTCCGGCGAAGGCATGGTCAGCACGTTCAGCTCGATGCCTTGCGGCTGGATCTCGCCGTTGATCAGCGGCCGGAGAAAATCATAATCGCCGCAAGCCAGGGTCAATTGTAGTTTTGCCATTTAGTCACCTTTCACATGCTGCCGGTAAAGCTCAGGGGTATCGATATCGACCGTGATGCCGGCATCCTCCGTGTCGATCTCCAGCGTGTCGACGCGGTGCGCGTTAACCACCGCCTTGGCGCCCTGATCCATCGGCGCGCCGAGTAATTCATCGAACAACATCCGCGAGAAAATCACCGGGTGGCCGCGCTTACCATGGTGGCGCGGCAGGACGATGGCAGGCTTCGACTCGTCAAAGCGCTGGAGCATGAGGCTGACAAGCTTAGGATCGAGGTAAGGATGATCGACCAAATGAACCATCATACCGGCGCAACTCTGGTCCGATTTTAAATGGCGCAAGGCAACCTGCAGCGACGATAGCTGTCCTAGTTTGTAGTCAGGATTGACGATAATCTCGACCGCTAAATGATCGATCTGGCGGCGCATCTCCTCGGCGTTGAAACCCAAAACCACAACGATGCGCTCGATGCCGCCCTGCTTGAGCGCGCCAACGATGCGCTCGATAAATGTCTGCCCGTCGATGGGCAACAACGCTTTGGGGCGGCCCATGCGGCTCGATTCACCGGCGGAAAGGACTACCGCGACGATCATGTCATTTACCAGAAGTCGGAGGTCTGAAGTCCGAAGTCAGCCGGCACGTCAGATGTCTGACATCCGACTTCCGACTTCTGGCTTCTGACCTCGGTTGCTCAGAATCACTTATATATCTTGTCGATGAAGCCGCTCTTGTCGAGCTCGCGCACGATGCTGTCGTCGACCAAGTCTTCCAATTTCAGGCTCATGCCCG
>JBGTCC010000450.1:0-5461 GCA_041749055.1 Thermodesulfobacteriota bacterium
TCGATGAACGGAATTTTTTGGTGCCCATCATTTTACTCATTCTGCGCCGATAGGCTTGATACGGAAGCAAGACCTGGACCTGATCAATCATCAAAGGCGCAAACGCCGATAGCGCTGTAGAATTGCCGATACCGGCGCACGAACGAGTCGCAGTTTTAAATAAGCTTTCCTAGTTTGATTACATGCATGAAAAACCGCGCATTGCCTAAAGATGACGGAAACATTGGCGCGTAATCGCGACCGGTATGAGTTGCTCGAAGCGAAACAACCAATCTCGGTTCGAATTTTTCGACTGTCGCATGCAATCCCGGATGTTTTCTAACGCCCGGAGTAAATCCCATGGGAGTCCTGTTTGCCGCAATAAATCGCCATGGTGATTCGCATGGATGTGAATTTTACCCCTTTAATTTGTCATAAATGATAAGTTCGCCTGATCGGTTCGAATGAATCCAGGCGAAAATTGACAAAACACGCGGCCCAGGATTTGCCCTGATTTAAACACAATGCAGATCAGGAAAGGCTCCCGGGCTCTAATCATAGTTGCGTTGGCAATACTAGGCGCCATCGATTCCGGCAAGCCGTTGTTCGGTCAGAGCAAAGCCCCGATCGTCTATGTCGCGCCGATCGAGGGGATAATCGATCTCGGCCTAGCTCCCTTCGTTGGCCGCGTGCTAACCGAAGCGACACAGCAAGGCGCGGCTGCGGTGATTCTCGACATCAATACCTTCGGCGGACGGGTCGATGCCGCAGTCGTGATTCGCGACCTGCTGATCAACGCCAAGGTCATGACGGTTGCCTTCGTCAACCGGCGCGCGATCTCCGCCGGTGCGCTGATCAGTCTCGCAGCCGAGAAAGTCGTCATGGCCGATGCCAGTACCATCGGCGCCGCCACTCCGGTGCAGATCGGACAGCCGGGCGCGCCGGCGCAACCGGTGGAGGAAAAAACTGTTTCCTATGTGCGCAAGGAGTTTCGCGCCACCGCCGAGAGCCGTAAAAAACCGCCCTTGATCGCCGAAGCGATGGTCGATAGCGACGTGGAAATCCCCGGTTTGATCGCAAAGGGCAAGCTCCTGACGCTCACCACCGAGGAAGCACTCAAGCATAAGGTGGCTGATTTTCGCGCCGATAGCATTGAAAAATTGCTGGCGCAGTTGGGCCTGGAGAACGCCGAACTGAGGCGAGCGTCACCCAACTGGGCGGAAAATTTGGTGCGCATTCTCACCCATCCGATTACCAGCTCGCTGCTCATCACCATCGGCATGCTCGGCATCATACTGGAACTGCGCACGCCCGGCTTCGGCGTGCCCGGCGCTCTCGGAATCACCAGCCTGACGCTATTCTTTTGGGGTCACTGGCTGGTCCAGTTGGCCGGCTGGGAGGAACTGCTGCTGGTCGGTGGCGGGATATTTCTTTTGGCACTGGAGATATTTATTATACCCGGTTTCGGCATCGCCGGCGTTGCCGGTATCGCCGCGCTGTTCGGCGGCCTGGGCTTGAGCCTGATCGGCGCCGGCGCCACCTGGGAGTTCACGCTCAAAGCCTTCAGCCAGGTAGTTTTTTCATTGCTCGCGGCATTGATCGCCAGCCTGTTCATGCTCAAATACCTGCCGCGCTTGCCCTTCGGACGACAACTCATACTCGCCACCGAGCTGCCCACCGACGAAGGCTTTGTCTCGGCGCCGCAGAGCGAACTAACTTGGCAGGGAAAAACCGGCCGGGCGGTTTCACCGCTCCGACCCGCGGGTATTGCCGATATTGAAAGTTATAGAGTCGATGTCGTCTCCGACGGTGAGTTCATCGAAACCGGCGCGCCGATTATCGTCAGCCGCGTCGACGGTAATCGCATCGTCGTGCGCCGGCACCAGTCAACAACGGAAGGGAGTTAACTATGTTTGGTTTCGAGGTCGCGGGTGGTTTTGCCTTGCTCATAATGCTGGTGGCCGGCTTGGCCTTTGTTCTCTATCTGGTGCCGATACCGCTGTGGATCGCCGCTTGGGCGTCGGGCGCCTATGTCGGTCTGCTAACTCTGATCGGCATGCGCCTGCGCCGAGTGCCGCCGGGCACGGTGGTGACGGCGCGCATCAGCGCGGTCAAAGCCGGGATCGACATTCCGCTCAACGATCTTGAGGCCCATTTCTTGGCCGGCGGCAACGTCGTCAGAGTCGTCAATGCAATGATTTCGGCAGACAAGGCCAACATCGCTTTGCCCTTCAAGCGCGCCGCGGCAATCGATCTGGCCGGCCGCGATATCGTCGAGGCGGTGAAGATGTCGGTCATCCCCAAAGTGATCGAGACGCCGAAAATCGCGGCTGTAGCCAAAGACGGCATTCAGCTCATCGCCATCTCTCGTGTGACCGTTCGCACCAACATTGACCGGCTAGTGGGAGGCGCTGGTGAGGAGACCATCATTGCGCGGGTCGGCGAGGGCATGGTCAGCACCATCGGCTCCGCGGCCTCGCACAAGGCTGTGCTGGAAAATCCCGATCACATCTCGAAGAATATTCTGAGCAAGGGACTCGATGCAGGAACAGCTTACGAGATCCTTTCCATCGACATAGCCGACGTGGACGTTGGCGAGAACATCGGCGCGAAGCTGCAAATCGACCAGGCCAATGCCGATAAGCAAATCGCCCAGGCCAAGGCGGAAGAGCGGCGCGCAATGGCCGTTGCTTTGGAACAGGAAATGCGGGCGCGCGTCGTTGAGGCGGAGGCCGAAGTGCCGCGCGCCATGGCCGAGGCTTTTCGCCAGGGCAACATGGGGGTGATGGATTACTACCGGATGAAAAACGTCCAGGCCGACACCTCGATGCGCGATGCCATCGCCGGTCCCGGCGATGAG
This sequence comes from Thermodesulfobacteriota bacterium, assembly GCA_041749055.1. GTDB lineage: Bacteria > Desulfobacterota > Binatia > UBA9968 > UBA9968 > DP-20. Next base: position 2,840 of record JBGTCC010000450.1, read on the forward strand.
CCGCCAACCGGCCAGACTCGCTAGCGGAGACAAGCATGGAAAATTTTTCTTTGGACCGGCTGCTGATTTTACTCCTATTCATCCTTTGGCCACTGCTCCATTGGTTGGTAGGACAAGTGCGGCGGAGGCGCCATGCCGCCCGTCCGCGAGCTGAGCAGCCAGCCCTGTCGCCATTCCCGGCCGGCACGGAGAAAATCGTCGCCAGAGTGGAAACAAAATCGCGGCGCGAGCGGGCGGCCGCCGCGCCGACGCCGATAACTGCTGCGCGTCGATCGAGATCCCAAGCCACGAGACGGCTACTGACAGATAACCGAGAGGTGCGGCGCGGCATTATTTTATTGACCGTGCTCGGGCCTTGCCGCGCTTTGGAAGCGCCGGAGTAATCGCGCCCGGCCGCCGATCTGGGTCCTCGCTGCTGTATAGTTCTTTCACAGAAATATTGCTTTAAAACCCCGCGCTGTGCACATTCTTTACGGCGCGAAGCCATTTCGTTTCGGTAAACCAATCTCACCTTAGCGTCTAAGTATTCAAACTTCTGGCGAATTCAATCTTTCTTCGGATTGCGTCGCCGTTTGGCATCTTACTTGCGCCCTTCAACTCTTGAAGATCGTTGAGCGAATTCACTTCGCAGCATGAATTAATCCGGCACGGGTCGCGCTCCGCCCAAGATTCGGGCCAAACAATTTAGCGTCAAAGATTGAAAGGAAACTTAACATGAACTCAAAGACTCGCCGGCATCCCATGGCATTGGGTGCCTTGCTAGGCAGCATGTTGCTTTTTTCATTTGACTCGGCATTTTCTCAGACGCCCTTTTATCAGGGAAAGACGATTACATTGATCGTCGGTTCCGGCGCCGGCGGGATGGGAGACTTGCGCGCCAGGGCGTTGGCATCTGTGCTCGCGCAACATATTCCAGGCAAGCCGACGGTAATTTTCGAGTACATGCCGGGGGGCGGCGGGCGCAAGTCAGCCAATCATTTTTACGAGTCGGTTCCCGCCGACGGTCTCACCCTGCTCCGTGTGTCGAGCAGCATCGTGCCCTACGCGGTTCTCGGCGAGAAAGGCGTCAAGTACGACATCGATAAATTCAACTATCTCGGCACCACCGAACATCAGCTTTACTATTTATTTTTCACCAGCAACGCAGCGGGCCTGACCAATCTCGATAAACTGCGCGGCGCGCGCGGTGTCCGCATCGGCAGCGCTCCGGTCGGTCACACCAGCTACATCCAGAGCCGAATCATCGCCCAGCTGCTCGATCTGAAGGAACCGCGGTTCATTCCCGGTTACGAGGGACAGGATCTCGACGTCGCGATCAGCCGTGGAGAAGTCGACGCCCGTGTGACCACCACGGGCAACATCGTGCAGATGGGTTTACTCAAGCCGGGAGCCGCTGATTTTCACGCCGCCATCGAAATCCCCAAGGGCAACAAGGATTCTAGATTTAGCCAACTCAATCTGCCTGACATCGGCCAGTTCGCTAAATCGGCAAACGAAAAACAACTATTGACCATGATGCGCGGCTTTCGCTCCGTGGGGACGATACTGATGCTGCCTCCGGGAACGCCGAAAGATATCGTGGCGATCATGAAAACCGCCGTGGAGAAAACCCACGCCGACCCGGTGTTTCACCAGGAATACAAAAAGCTCACCGGCGGTGACGAGCCATCCCCGCTGGCGCCGGACGAGCAGGCCCAGGTCGTCAAAGAACTGCCGCGGGATCCGGAACTCATCGCGCTGTTCAAACAATTCTCCGGTACCGGCCCCCTGCCCGCGCGTTAGCGGAGTTAAGTCAGGCATGGACTGGCGGGATAGACCCACCGCGTCGTCGCGGCTGTTGGCGCGCCAACGGTGATCTAGTCCTTGACCACAGTACCAGCAGACACAGGGAACCGCGGACCTTGCCGTGCTTTGGAACCGCCGCAGTGATCTGCGGCACAGTCATCCCGGGTCGAAGTGCGCGACGGCGATCTCACCGGCACACGCGCGCAATCTACGGACTGCCCAAGAGCTGCGAAGAGCCCCGGTCGTTTTCAAGCGCCGGAAGGAACTTCATACGGGCGTGCTGATAACCAGGAGTGGGATCGTCGGCCTTCTCCGAATTGCTGGATCGAGATCGCAATCGGTCCTGCCGCGAGGCAATGATCAGCTCCGTCAATTCGGTAAGGATCTTCGTATACGCGCGCCTCGTGCGACCTCGATAGAAAATGCGCTCGGCGGGCAATTCGAAATGCAAACTCTGCGTGGCCAGCCGCAACATACCGTCTTCCTTCACCGCCCAGGCGCCGATCGCCACGGAGTCGTCCGGCTCGATGGTCAGATTCACTCTGTCCACACCCTTTACTTGGAGCAATACGCGATCGCGAATATTTCCGTAAGCGATCTTAATCGCTTGCGCCTCGGCGCGGCTAAGACCGACGGTGGCGACTTCGATATTCTCCTGGCTGCCGTTTTGGTGCATCTCGATATAGAGGTCCAAAGCGCCGCCCGCCGCTTTTAGAACCGTTTGGGAGTATCGCTGATAGACGTCGCGTGCCCGGTCGGTGGCGCGCTCCAAGGTGTCGGTGGGATAGCGGCGTTCGGTCGGCCGGTTGACGTTGATGCGCCAACCGCCGCACTCCG
>JBGTCC010000451.1:0-9411 GCA_041749055.1 Thermodesulfobacteriota bacterium
CACGGTGGAAGAAGGCATCGAACTCCGCCGCGCGCGCATCAAGCAGCCGATCCTGGTGGTCGCTGGAGTTTATCTCGAACAGTTGCAGCAGATTCTAAGGAACCGGCTAACTCCGGTGATCCATGAAGCTGCGACGTTGCAAGCTTTAGATAAGCGCCTGGGAAGACTCAAGGCGACCTTGTCAGTGGAAATCGAAGTCGACACCGGCATGGGCCGCATCGGTTTTCCCGCGGCCGAGATCGATGCTTGGCTGCTAGTGCTCGCCCAACTCGAAGCGGTAAAACTGCAAGGCGTGTTTTCTCATTTCTCCGATGCCGAGAGCGCTAACCAACGATATACTCGGAAACAGATCAGCCGCTTTCAACAGGTATTGGCGCGCTTGGCGGAGGCGAAAGTCATTCATCGATCCAGCCACATGGCCAAGAGTGCCGCCATAATCACCGAACCCACGGCACACTTTTCCATGGTCCGCCCAGGTCTGATTCTCTACGGCATGTATCCGGCGCTGGAACTCAAGAAGCAAATCGATCTCAAGCCGGTGCTGAGCTGGCAGACGCGCATCGTTCAATTGAAAAGTGTCCCTACAGGCAACAGCGTCGGCTACGGCCGGACTTTCGTGGCGAAGCGCAACAGCCTCATCGCCACGCTGCCGGTGGGCTACGCCGATGGTTACCGACGGCTTTTTTCCAACCGCGCGCAAGTGTTAGTACGCGGCAAACGCGCGCCGGTGGTCGGCAGAGTGAGCATGGATTTGACTACCATCGACGTTACCGATATTAAAAATGTCCAGCAGGGAGACGAGGTTGTTCTCCTCGGCCGTCAAGGCGGCGCGGAAATTAGCGCCGACGAGGTCGCCGGCTGGGCCAACACGATCTCGTACGAAATTTTCACTTCCATCGGCGCTCGCGTTCCGCGCATTCACAACAACATTTAGGAGGATCACCAGTAGTGGGCAAGATTGAAAGAGCTCTGATCAGCGTTTCCGACAAGCAAGGGATTGTCGAATTTTCCCGTGCCCTGGTGGCCATGGGCGTCGAACTGGTTTCCACCGGCGGCACCGCTGCGTTGCTGCGCGACAGCAATATTCCGGTCAAAGATGTCGCCGAGCTCACCGGTTTTCCGGAAATGATGGATGGCAGGGTGAAGACTCTCCATCCGAAAATTCACGGCGGTATCCTGGCGCTACGCGACAATCCCGAACATGTCGCGAAAATGACCGAGCATGGCATCAAACCGATAGATCTCGTGGTGGTGAATCTCTATCCCTTCGAAGCCACCGTCGCCCGCGGCGCCGCCTTCGAAGAGATCGTCGAAAACATCGATATCGGCGGCCCAAGCATGGTGCGCGCCGCAGCGAAAAATCATCAGCATGTCGGCGTAGTCGTCGATCCGGCGGATTACGATTCGATTCTTGCCGAATTGACAGCCAACAACGGTTCGCTCCTGCCGGCAACACACTTCCGGCTTTTCTGTAAGGCGTTCCAGCACACGTCGCGCTACGATGGCGCGATCTCCAACTACTTTTCTTCATTAGACCAAGACAAGAAACCGCAGCGCTGGGGCCAGACGGTCAACATTCAAGTCAGCAAACTCCAGGACATGCGCTACGGCGAAAATCCCCATCAGAGCGCGGCATTCTACGGCACCAAGGGCGATGCCGGCCCGTCGATCTCACGGGCGAAACAGTTTCAAGGCAAAGAGTTGTCGTTCAACAACATCCTCGATGCCGACGCGGCCCTGAGCACGGTTTTGGAATTCTCCGATATCGCCACCGTCGCCATCAAGCACAACAACCCTTGCGGCGTCGCCCTGTCGAGTCAATCCCTCGCCGACTCCTTCCGCAAAGCCAAGGCATGCGATCCGGTTTCGATCTTCGGCGGCGTCTTGGCGTTCAATCGCCCGGTGGACGAAGCGACCGCCCTGGAACTCAAAGATATCTTTCTCGAGATCGTCATCGCGCCGAGCTTCACGCCGGAAGCTAAAGCCGTGTTGTCGTCGCAAAAGCGGCTGCTCAATATCCGCTTGCTCGAACTCGACATGAGCCAGCCGCAGACCGGCGGTTACGATGTCCGGCGCGTGCGCGGCGGCATGCTGATCCAAGATTGGGATACCGGCAAGATCGACGTGCGCGCCTGCAAAGTCGTCACCGAACGCAAACCGACGGACGACGAATATCGCGCTCTCGATTTCGCCTGGCGGGTTTGCCGCCATGTAAAGTCCAACACCATCGTGTTCGCTTCCCCCGACCAAGTGCTCGGCGTCGGCGCCGGCCAGATGAGCCGCATCGACTCGACCAAGATCGCCGTGCTGCGGGCGGCGACTCATGGTCTCGATCTCAAAGGCTCCGCGGTCGCCTCCGACGCTTTTTATCCTTTTCGCGACGGCCTTGATGAAGCCGCCAACGGCGGCGCCAAATCGATCATCCAACCCGGGGGCTCAATCAAAGACGAAGAAGTCATCGCCGCCGCCAATGAACATGGCATCGCCATGATCTTCACCGGGATGAGGCATTTTAGACACTAAAACAGTTGTCAGTGATCGGTTCCCAGTCTGTTTCTTGCTGGCCACTGAGAACCGGCAACCGATAACTATATTCAATGAAAATCCTCGTCATCGGCAGCGGCGGCCGCGAACATGCGCTGGTCTGGAAGCTCAGCCAAAGTCCGCGGGTGATGAAAACCTTCTGCGCGCGGGGCAGCGCGGCGATTGCTGAGCTCGCCGAATGCGTGGCGATAAACCCCGATCAACTCGATCGTCTGGCCGACTTCGCCGAAAAAGAACAGATCGATCTCACCGTCGTCGGCCCGGAGTTGCCGCTCACCCTCGGCATCGCCGATCTATTCGAATCCCGTCATCTGAGAATTTTCGGACCGAACAAGGCAGCTGCACAGCTCGAAGGCAGCAAAGCCTTCACCAAGGAACTCCTCCGCGCCAACGGAATTCCCACGGCAGCATTCGCCACTTGCACCGACGCCGCTACAGCTATGCAGTATTTGGCCCGGGGAAGATCACCCTACGTCATCAAAGCCGACGGTCTCGCCGCCGGTAAAGGCGTGCTGATCTGCGCGACCTTGGCGGAGGCCGAAGCCGCCATCGAGGAAATTCTCGTGCAAAAGGCGTTCGGCGCCGCCGGCGACAAAGTCGTCATCGAGGAATTTCTCGACGGTGAAGAAGCTTCGTTCATGGTCTTGACCGACGGCGAACATGTGCTGCCGCTCGCTTCGTCCCAGGACCATAAGCGCGTCTTCGATAACGACCAAGGCCCCAACACCGGCGGCATGGGCGCTTACTCGCCCGCGCCGGTGGTGACGCCCGAGGTCCACGAACGAGTGCTGCGCGAAGTATTGACGCCGCTGCTTCATGGTTTGCGGCAGAAAAACATCCGCTACCGCGGCCTGCTCTACGTCGGCTTGATGATTACCAAGGCCGGACCGAAGGTTATAGAATTTAACGCCCGCTTCGGTGATCCCGAATGCCAGCCGATCATGATGCGGCTCAAGAGCGATTTACTGCCGCTGCTCGAAGCCGCCATCGATGGCAAACTCGATCGAGTCGAAGCTGAATGGCACGAAGACACCGCCATCTGCGTCGTCCTCACCGCCAACGGCTATCCCGGCGCCTATGACAAGGGCAAAGAAATTTCCGGCCTGGACAAACTAGCCAACTGGCAACAAGGCTTCGTCTTCCACGCCGGCACCGCCAAAGAAAACCATCGGTGGCTGACCACCGGCGGCCGGGTCCTGGGCGTCACCGGCCGCGGCAAGTCGGTGGCGCGAGCAGTCAAAGAAGTCTACCGGGCCGTCGGTGAAATCTCTTGGGACGGCATGCATTATCGCAAAGACATCGCCCGCGGGGCGCTGCCCAAGCGCTAGCCAACACCGAAGACGGAATCATTTCACCGCAGAGACACGGAGTGCGCAGAGTTCGGAATAGATTTAATCATCACAATCTTTACTCCGCGTCCTCAGCGTCTCTGCGTGAGTAATCGTAAAATTTGCGCGCACCGCGAGAATCAGGCATTCCAGAGTGGAACCGAACCATCGAGAAAACTTGGCGGATGCCGTCGCCGCGCTCAAACGCGGCGAGGTGATCGTATTTCCAACCGAAACGCTCTACGGGCTCGGCGCCGACGCACTGAATTTTTCCGCCGTCGAACAAGTCTTTCAACTCAAGGGCCGCGATCCCGACAATCCACTTCCCGTGCTAGTCGCGGACCGGGCGATGCTCAACTACCTGGTCGGCGAAGTAACGCCGCTGGCGGAAAAGTTGATGGCGCACTTCTGGCCGGGGCCGTTGACGCTGGTACTGCCTGCGCGCAACGGTATTCCGCGCCCGCTGGTCAACCGCCAGGGCGGCATCGGCCTGCGCCTGTCGAGCCAGCCCATCGCCACGGAACTGGTGCGCTTACTCGGCCATCCGCTGACGGCGACCAGCGCCAATCCTTCCGGGCAACCCGGTGCGCATACCGTCCTGGAAGCCAAAAATTATTTCTCAGCTAAGATCGCCATCTACGTTGACGGCGGCGCATTGACTTCGCCAACCGGCTCCACCGTCGCAGCGGTCGAAAAAGATCGGCTGAGAATTATTCGCGCCGGCGAGATCAGCCGGGAAGCTCTCGAAGTTGTCATCGGCGAAGGAGTCATTGAACCATGAAAGTAAAAATTCGCAGCATGGCACCGCTGGCGATTGCGATCTGCCTACTTGGCGGTTGCGACGGGAAAAACGCTCCCGTCGAAACGGGCCGCGAAGCGGTGAAGGAAGTGGTCACCCAACCGTTCAACGCCTTGGACAGGGCCAAGGACTCGCTCAAGCAGAGCGAGGACAAACAAAAAGCCGCCCTTGAAGAAGCCAACAGGGAAATCAAGTAGCAGGCACCGATTTCTCCGCGCGCCAACAAGTCAATCGCTGCGTCGTTATATTCAGCGCGCGCTTTATGCTATCAAAATGAATCATGCTGGTTTTGTCTGAGAAGCAAGTTCAGAGTTTGATCGACCTCGACGAACTGATCGCCGCCCTGGAACAAGCGCATATCCAATATTCCACAGGCAAGGCGGTCATGCCGGTGCGCTTGGTCGTGCCGCTGCCGCAGATTCAAGGACGGATTACCAGCATGCCGGGATATCTGAACGAGGATAAGACCCTCGGCATGAAAGTCGTGACCTACTTTCAAGACAATCCCAAGCAAAATCTGCCGGCAATCCTGGCCACCATTATGCTGTTCAGCAGCGACAGCGGCAAAATGATCGCCGCCATGGATGGCGGCTACATCACCGCGATTAGAACCGCCTGCGCCTCGGCGCTGGCGACCCGAACATTAGCCAATCCCAACACGCCGGTGCTGGGAATCTTAGGCGCCGGCGTGCAAGCGCGCGCCCATATTCAAGCCCTCACGCGAGTCCGCAAATTGAGCCGAATCAAGCTCTACAGCCCGTCGGGAACGAGCGCGCGCAGGATTAAAGAAGACTTGGAAAAGGCCTGCGGCCTCGCCATCGAAGTCGTCGATTCGGCGCAAGCTGCGGTACGCTACAGCGATCTCCTGGTGACGGTAACCACCGCCAAGGATCCAATCGTCCAGGTCGAATGGCTCAAGCCTGGCGTCCACATCAACGCCGTCGGCTCGCACCGTCCCGATCTGCGCGAAATCGACGGCGCGACATTGAAACGCGCCAAGGTCGTGGTCGACTCGCGCGCAGCGGTCATGGCCGAGTGTGGCGACATTTTGCTCGCGCTCAAAGAACAGTCCATCGGCGCAGCCGATATTCATGGCGAGATCGGCGAGGTCCTCGCCGGTGCCAAGGCGGGACGAATCAGCCCTAGTGAAATCACACTCTACAAATCCGTCGGCATCGCCATCCAAGATGTCGCCACCGCGCAGATGGTTTATCGTAAGGCGTTGGCGCAAGACGTCGGCACAAATGTGGAGATTTAATCCGCGGCTGCAGACAACGAACCGGCGGGTTTAAAACCGCCCCACATCGGAAGTATTGTATGACCTGGGATCTCACGAGTTACTTTGCTGAATTTAACGGCGCCGAGATGGTTCAATTCAAAGCAGCCATTCGCGCCGATGTCGCTGCGCTGCAGCAAACCGCCGCTAGTTTGCCGACGCTCACTGCGAAATCGGCAAAAGTCTGGGAAGATATTCTACTGCGCAACGAAGACCTGTCGCGCCGCATGTCGCACCTCGGTTCCTACATCGGTTGCTTGGCTTCATCCGACGCGGGCAACGAGGGTTATCAGAAAGAAGAAGCCGACCTCACCCGCACCCGCGCCGAGCTCGCGAAAGTCAGAATCGAACTGCTGCGCGCCTGCAATGCCACCGAGGACAGCGTCTTTGCGCAATTCTGCGCGCGTCCCGCATTGGCTGGGGCGCACAACTATCTGACACGATTGCGCGAGGAAGCGCGCCGCGCGATGACGGCGGAAAAAGAAATTCTCGCTACCGATTTGAGCGTCGACGGCATCCAGGCTTGGGGCCGCCTCTACGATAGGGTTTCCGCCAAACTTGAATTCGCCATGATCTACCCCGACGGCAGGCGCGCGCGCGTGCCGATGTCGCAACGCCGCTCATTGATGGACGATCCCGACCGGCGTGTGCGCCAAGCCGCCTTCGAAGGCGGCAACGCGGCTTGGCAAAGCGTCGAAGACACCGCCGCCGCCGCCCTCAACGCCATCGCCGGCACAAGGTTGACATTGAATCGCCACCGCGGCGTCGATCACTTTCTCGACATCGCGCTTTTTCAGGCGGCGATCGGGCGCAAGACCCTCGACGCCATGTTCGAGGCGCTGATGGCGAACCTGGAAATACCGCGGCGTATTCTACAACTAAAAGCCAAATCGATGGCGCGCCAACAGGTCGCCTGGTTCGATCTCGGCGCTCCCCTTGATCTGCCGAATCAAGGGAAACTGACTTGGGAGAACGCCAAAGCAACCGTCGCCCAGTCCTTTAACCGCGCTTACCCGGCGCTGGGAAGATTCTTCACCGAGCAGGTCATCGGCGAGAACTGGGTCGATTGGGAGCCGCGCCAGGGCAAACGGCCCGGCGGCTTTTGCACTAGCTCCATGCTGAGCAAGGAATCGCGCATCTTCATGACCTACAATGAATCCTTGGGCGATGTCCTGACCCTCGCCCATGAATCGGGCCACGCCTATCACGGCGCCATAATGCGCGACATCCGTCCCTACGCCCGCGGTTATCCGATGACCCTGGCGGAAACCGCGTCGACCTTCGGTGAAAATGTCCTGATGAACGGTTTCCTCGACGACCCGACGGTCAGCGACAGTGACAAAGCGCGGATCCTGGACATCGAAGTCGGCCATGGCGCGGTCTACTTGTTGGACATCCCGGTGCGCTACGAGTTTGAAAAGTCTTTCTACGAAGAACGAACCAACGGACCGCTCAGCGTGTCTCGACTAAAAGAGCTGATGATACAGACGCAACGACAAGTGCTCGGCGACGTGCTCGAAACCGGCGGCGAGGACGGCTACTTCTGGGCATCGAAACTGCATTTTTATATCAGCGGCATCACCTTCTACAATTTTCCTTACACCTTCGGCTATCTGCTCAGCCGCGGCCTCTACGCCATGTTTAGAAACGAAGGCAGCAGTTTTCTACCGAAGTATGAAGAATTCCTGCGCCGCGCCGGCAGCGATACGGCGGAAAATGTCGTCAAACAGACAGTCGGCAGAGATATCGAAAAAACTGAATTCTGGAGCGACGCGATTCACAGCTTGGAAGAGCCACTCGGTCAACTGCAAGCGTTGTTACCCAAGGTCATGACCCGAAACTCGTAACCCGTCACACGAAACTCTTTTTAGCTCATCCCTTCCAACAACGCCGTTCTGAGCAAATCGATGGCGTTGAGCGTCATGCGCGAGCGATCATAGGCGCCGCGGCCGGCGCTGGTGCTTTCACGCTTGAGAAAAGTCTTGCCGTCGGTAAGCGAAACATAGGTCTCACCGCGGCCGAGATTCTGAATCTTGCTGTTGGGATCGGCGACGGCGTGCAGCGCCAGGCCGAGATCGCAGCCGGACTGCTGGCGCGCCGCCCAAGCCATTTCGTCGGTAAGCGCAATTGGATCTCTTAATGTCGCGTCAAGATTTATGCCGCCGCGCGCGTTTTTCAGTAACGAGCGCAGGGCATTTTCGTTATTGCAAATAAAGCCGGCGCCGAAGTACTCATTGGCGGCGGTCTGCAGGCGCTCCGCCAACTGACCGCAGGTGAGATCCTCGCACACCGCCACTGTCTGGTTTTTTTCGCGCAGCAATTGGCCGGTGACAACCTCCATGGTTTCTTCGTCGGCGGCGAAAATGGCCGTGCCCAACAGCCCGCGCACCTCGGCTTCCACCGGTGCGATCATCTTCATCGCCTCGGCGCGATTGGCCGCCTTGGCGGCGATGCGCACGTCGACTTGGCCGGGTAACGCCAGCACACCGACGGTGGGGTTACTTGAGTGGGCGATCAAGTGGCCGACCTTATCGTCCACCGCGCTCTCGCCGATGCCGACGATCTTGAGCACGCGGTAGTGAATCACCTCGGCGAGATTAAATTTCTTTCTGAGATAGGGTTCGACTTCGTTTTCGAACAACCATTTCATCTCCACCGGCACGCCGGGCAACGAGAAAACCACGGCGCGCGGATCTTCGACGACGAAGGACGGTGCCGTGCCGTTGGGGTTTTTCACCGGGATCGCTCCCTCCGGCAAATAGGATTGGCGCAGATTGTTGGGCGTCATCGGCCGGCCGCGCCGGCGAAAGTGTCCTTCGACCTGCTCCAGCATGCCGGCGTCTTGAACAAGTTTGCGCCCGGTGACTTCGGCGACGATCTCGCGAGTCAAGTCGTCCTGGGTCGGCCCGATGCCCCCGCTGGTAATAACGATGTCGGCGCGCTGCAGCGCGCGCGCGATCACTTCCTTCATCCGCTCAGGATTATCGCCGACCACCGATTTGAAATATAAATTGACCCCCAGCGCCGTCAGCCGCTGGGCCATCCAGGCCGAATTGGTATCGACGATCTGACCGAGCAGCAATTCCGAACCGATCGCGACGATTTCCGCGTTTGCCATGGCGAGACTTCTCCTTCAATCGAGTCAAATTTATATCCTAGGCGGCGTGGCCGACACAAGAACGCCCTCGCGCCCGTGCGCCCTCCAGTGATACGGTAGCGATATGCAGCGGAATTTTCAGTGCCGGGGTAGTTTCTTGGGAATCGGATGTTCCTCGCGCAAAGGCGCAATGACGCCAACGCTGGAAGGGATGTCAGTTCGACCGAAGGGAGAAATCTCTCTTAGATCCCTCGCGTTCGCTCGGGATGACGGGCATCGGCCCGTCAACTTAGCGCCTTGGCGCCTTTGCGGGAGATAATCCGAGTCATAATGAATTCACCGCGCGACAACACTCGATTGCAGTTTG
>JBGTCC010000452.1:0-8030 GCA_041749055.1 Thermodesulfobacteriota bacterium
AGCCCGACGTAATCGTCATGGACGTTAACATGCCGAGGCTGAATGGCATCGAGGCGACCCGGCGCATCGTTCTGGACCAGCCCGGCGTGATCGTCATCGGGTTATCGTTCGCCAGCGATCCGTCCGTCCGGGCGGCGATGAAAGATGCCGGCGCCTATGCCTGCGTGACCAAGGAGCGGGCGGCGGAGGATATCTACCGAGCGATTGTCGATGCCGTGAATCGAGAGCCTTGAGGGGAATACATAATCGGCGCAACGAAATAAATAATTTTCACCGATGAAGGTGAGAAAAACGTCGATCTTATCAGATTTTAACCATGATATCTCGAGCAAAGCTTTCGAGGGTGGTCTGCTTCGACGGGCCGCAGGGGATGATCGTCAGCTCATCGATGCCGGCGGCGAGGAACTCTTGCACTTTCGCTCTGACGTGATCTGCCGTGCCGGCTAAAGCAAAGCGTTCGAGCCATTGATCGCGAACCAGATAGCTGTGCGCGGCGTCCATGTGGCGGTAGCTGTCGTACTCTTGGCGCATGCGTGCGATGGCACTTCGGTCTTCCGGATCTTCTAATTGGCCGCGGTCATACAGACGCCCCAACTGCGTCATAGCGGTGCGCGCCACGACGCCTTTCACGGCGCTCCGTGCCTGCGCCGCGTCAGCGTCGATGGCGCAGGGCAAGCGATAGATGAACTCGAAGTCTCCAGACTTTCTCTCCGCCGCTTGGCCATAGCTTTGGATCTGCTGCACCAATTCAATCAGCGAATCGGACGGGCCGGCATGAATGAATCCCGCCGTCAGGCGGCAAGCCATTTCCATGACCTGCGGCGCGCGGGTGCCGATGTAGATGGGAATCTCGCCGCTGGGGAATAGACATTTGACTTCCGTGCCATTGAACTCCACCGGCTCGCCGCGCAGGAGTCGTTTTAAGCTCACTATGTTGGCTTCGAATTCAGTCGCGCTCACCGGTTGCATGCCGACGTTGGCCGGCCCGCTGGCGCCGACGCCGAAACCGAGAAAGACTCGCCCTTCAGTCAACTCGTGCAAGGTCGCCATGGCGCTGGCGGTGACGGTGAGATGGCGCACCGCCGGGTGAGTGACACCGGGGCCGATGTGGATTTTCTTGGTCGCCATGGCGATGGCGCCGGCGAGGACGTAAAGCTCGCGCCAGATCATATGCGAATCGCCGATCCAAAATCGGTCGTAGCCGAGGGCTTCGGCGCGCTGGGCAAGCCGCACTGCTTCCTGCGCGCTATCGGTGCCGTATAGACCAACGCCAAATTTTATCCGAGCCATAGGTGTCCTCGCGCTGAGTTCAGAATTAACAGCGAGGCCATCTTGCACCACGAAGGGCGCGAAGGCCACTAAGGCCGGAAAAAATGTTGCAGCGTACGATGCCGTTTGCGGGCAACTCGGTCGAGATCCCTGATCTAGCGTGATCTAGCTCGGGATGACAGCGACTCACCGCCTGTCATTTCGAGCAAAGCGAGAAATCCCTCCAGCTATGCTGAAAAACCGATGACTCGTTTCCAAAGTAGCTTGACGGCAAAACCGTTCCCGATGTAGTGCTAAACCCGGTGGCAACGAAGCGCCCACCGAAATTGGCGGTCATTGACACGAAGGAGGAAGGTATATGAACTGGATGGCGGTAAGAGTCGCATTCCTTGCACTAATCTGGATTCTGCTGCCCGCGTGGTCTGAGGCGGCGGAAAAGCCCTTTTATCAGGGCAAGACGGTTACTTTTTTCATCAACTTCAGCGCCGGCGGTCCGACCGATATCGAAGGCCGCATCGTCGCGCGGCATTTGGCACGATTTATTCCCGGCAATCCGACCATCGTCGTGCAGAACATGTCCGGCGGGGGCGGTGTCACCGGCATCAACTTTCTCGGCGAGCGCGCCAAGCCCGATGCCTTGACCTTGGGTTATTTTACCGGGCCTTACAATCACCAGATGATGAAGAGCTCGACCCTGCGCGTCGATTTGATGAAAGTACCCTATATTGCTTCGGTCTCAGGGGTGACGGTGTGTTACATTCGCTCGGATGTGCCGCCGGGAATTAAGAAACCGACCGATATCATCAAGGCCGAGCGATTTCGCGCCGGCGGTTTGTCCTTCGATAGCAATAAGGACTTGCGTTTTCGCTTGGCCTTCGACGTGCTTGGCGTCAAGTACGATTACGTTACCGGCTATAACAGCAGCAACGACGCGCGGCTGGCGGTGCAGCGCAATGAGATTCAATACCATGACGAAAACATTCCGGGGTACAGAGGTGTGGTCGAGCCGCAGATGGTCAAGACCGGCATGGTGACGCCGCTTTATTATCACGACGTGATCGCGCCCGACGGCACCATGCGCAAGAGTCCGGACTATCCTGAGCTCAGTTCGTTCACGGAAGTCTATACGCAAATCCACGGCAAGGCGCCGAGCGGGATCAAATACGAGGCGTTGAAAGCGGCTAATATGGCGAGCCAGAATCTTAACCGCGTGGCGCTGTTGCCGCCGGGCTCGCCCATGGCAGCGGTGCTGACCATGCGTCAAGCCTTCAGCCAGCTCGCCAAGGATGAGGAGTTCATCGCCGAAGCGAAAAAAGTCATGCGCTTTCAGCCGCGCTTTGAGATCGGTGAGGATGGCGAAAAGCTGCGCGAAAAAGTTCTGCGAGCACCCGCGGAGGTCGTCGATTTCGTGCGCAAGTATGTTGAAGAGGCGAGGAAGTAGCTTCGCCGTTCAAAGGTTCAAGGGTTTAAAGTTCAGGGTTTTGGGAGAGCGGTTTTCAATGACGAAATTTCTGCTGCAATTGTCACTAGCTCTGATCTTCGTCTCGGCAAATGCTTCAGCGCAGGAGAAAGTGAAATTCCCGGTCAGCGCGTCGTCGAAGACGCTGGGCTACAGCCCGATGTGGGTGGCCAGCAAGCTGGGGTTTTTCGACAAACAAGGACTGGACGTTCCGCTGGTGTTGGTGAACGGCGCCGATAAGTCGACGATGGCGCTGCTTGGCGGTTCCGTCTATATCTCGAGCGGCGGCACTGACACCGTCATTGCCGCGGTGGAGCAGGGTGCCGATCTGGTTTCGGTGGGCGGGGTGATCAACGGACTTACCCATTACATTATGGGCGGCAAGAAATTTCGCACCTTTGAGGACCTCAAAGGCGCGAACATCGGATCCTCGGGGTTGACGTCGGGGACCGCTTTTGTGTTGCGGCGAGTTTTGCGCGCCAAGGGGCTTGAGTATCCGCGCGATTATAATCTTATCAACGTCGGCGGTTCGGCGCAGGCTTTTATATCCCTGACCGCGGGACGGATCGACGCCGCGATCATCGCCGTGCCGCTCAATTACGAAGCGGCGCAAATGGGCCATCCGATCGTCGCCAAAGTCGTCGATTTCATCCCTAACTATCAATTGACCGAAGTCACCGCCAAACGCTCATGGGCGGAAAAGAATCGCCCGTTGATGGTGCGCTTTATGAAAGGTCTTATCCTGGCGATGCGCTGGATGCATGATAATAAAGAGCCTGCGATCGAGTTTTTGTCGAAAGAAATGCAGCTCAAACCGGACGCCGCGCGCCGCGGCTGGGAGTATTACACCGAGAACAAGATCTGGAATCCCAACGCCGGGACCAATGTCGAAGGCGTGCGCACGGTAATCCAGATCTCAGGAGAGCGCGGCGTTTTCAAAGGCGGCGCCCTGCCGCCACCGTCAAAGTATCTCGATCACGGCTATGTTGAAGAAGCTTTAAAGGAGTTGGGAAAAAGGTAGATGAAAAAGCAAGCGACTAAGAAATCCGCGATAAAAACTAAAAGCACCAAAGCTCGCACCGAGAAAGTCAAAACCAGCCGTAAGCCGAAGGTTCGCGCTGTCAAAGCCGAGACGAGTTGGGAACCACGGCGGCGTCACTTCGTTCACGACGGTTTGAAAATGCATTATTGGGAGTGGGGCGATCCCAAGGAGGAAACCTACGTCTTCGTCCACGGCGTCCGCGATCAAGGGCGCAGTTGGGATCATTTTCTTGACGAGCTGATCAGCCGCGGCGTGCCGATCAAGCATGCGGTGGCGCTCGACCTGCGCGGCCATGGCGACAGCGAGTGGCCGAGCACGAGCCGCGGTTACGCTCATGAGGACTTTCTCACCGACCTCGCCGGATTGCTCAAGCATTTGGACAAGGATCCGGTGACGATCATCGGCCACTCGCTGGGCGGCAGCATGTGTTTGCTCTACGCCGGCACGTTTCCGGAAAGGGTCAAGCGCATGGTGCTGCTCGAATCCCTCGGCCCATTCGCGCGCTCCGACGACGAGGTGCCGACCATCATGGCTGAGCGTTTGAAGGGGAGGGACTATGTCGAAATCCCATTCCCCCATGAAACCTTGCAGGCGGCGGCGAAGGCGATCCAAAAAACTTTCCCGTTAATCCCCGACAAGGCGGCGCTGCACATGGCGCAGCATGGCACCAATACCACCGGCGGCCGCTATCGCTGGAAACATGATCCGATCCTGCGTTACCGCACGACCACAGCGATGTCCGAAGGACAGGTCGAGGCGTTTATCCGCCGGCTCAAATGTCCGATTCTGTTTGTCTACGGCACGGAAAGCGATTTTATGAAGTCCGTTCGCGGCCACCGCGCGCAGCTTTTTCCCAATGCCCAGATTGTGCCCATCGAAGGCGCCGGGCATCATATTCCGCATGAGAAGCCGGTGGAACTCGCAGCGGTTGTCGTGCCGTTTTTGTTGCAGGATTAAAAAACTCGTTCCAAAGGTTCCTCGGTTCCAAGTGTTCCACTCGTTTTCAGACGGGCGCGGTGCAGCCACGCAGCCACAAGCGGATTTTGAATTCCTACTATTGGAACGGCTGGAACTATTGGAACGTTTGGAACCCTAACAGTGAGGTGTTTATGTATTTATCTGCTGAAAAGATCGCCGCCATGGCAGGCGAACATCGCGTTCATTTCGTCAACCCGGCGGCCAAGCGGATCAACAAGTCGCTGGGCGATGCGGCAGGTCTGAAGAATCTCGGAGTCCATATGATGACCGTGGCGCCTGGCGACCGCTCGTCGGAGTATCACTGTCATCGTTACGAAGATGAAGCGATCTATGTGATCTCCGGCCGGGGCACGGCGACCATCGGCGTTGAGTCTTTCAAGATTGGGCCGGGAGATTTTCTTGGCTTTCCCGGCGGCGGCGCGGCCCATGAGACCATCAACGACGGCAGCGAACCGCTGGTCTGCCTCGTCATCGGCCAACGGCTGGCGCAAGATGTCGTCGACTATCCGCGCGCCGGCAAGCGTCTGTACCGCAACAGCGGACAGCGCGATATGGTGGACCATCCGAATATTACCAAGCGTTGAGCTAATTCTTTTCGCTGCACTCGCCAGTTAATTTCAAACTGTGCTATGAAAAACCTATGACTTGAAGCACTCGTCTGTCTGGAGGTACGCAATGGCCGAACTATCGACAGTTCTACAGAAAATCGATGAAGAAACCGGTGTCGCTTGGCTGACCTTTAACCGGCCGGAGAAGAAGAACGCCATGAGCCAGAAGTTCATGGCGGAGTTGATCAAGGCGCTGAAAGATATCGCCGAGAACGACAAGATCAAATGCGTCGTTACCATGGGCTCGGGGGATTCTTATTCGTCAGGGCTCGATCTTTACGATCTGCGCGAGTCGTGGAAGCGCAAGAGGCCTTGGGATCAGGCCGGTTCGACCTATGAGATCGTCCGGCTCTTGCGCGCGATGCCGCAGATCACGGTGGCGGCGGTGCGCGGCTGGTGTCTGGGCGGCGGGCTGGCGTTGATCAACGGTCATGATCTCTGCATCGCCGGGCAGTCGGCGAAGTTCGGCATGCCGGAAGTGATCCGCGGCAGCTACGGTGCGGTGGCGACCTCGACGTTGTTCCACGGCGGGTTGCCGACTAAAAAGGCTTTTTACATTCAGCTCACCGGTCGCAATTTGTCTGCGGCTGAAGCCGAGCGGGTTGGCTTGATATCCGAAGTGGTGCCTGATGACCAATTGGTGGCGAATGTCGAGCAGTTGTCCAAGGAGCTCGGCAGCCGCAATGCCGTGACGCTGGAGAGCGCCAAGATCGCCGCGTACATGATGAAGGACATGGATTTTGCGACCGCGCTCAGGACCGACGACTTGGTGTCGCACCGGATGCGCTACTACACCAATCCGCTCAACGACGTCGAAGGTTATCTGCATTCGCAAAAGGGCGGTGGAACCGTGAAGTATGTCAAACCGGAGGATCGGAAAAAATAAATTCGTTCAAGAGTTCTAGAGCCTGCCCTGAGTATGTCGAAGGGTTCAAAGTTCAAGGGTAACCGGAGGAGTATCTATGTCATTACATACGCCCCTATGCGATTTGCTGCATATCAAGTATCCAATCATCCAGGCCGGCATGGGCTGGGATAAGGAAGGGCTGACAACCCCGCCGGCACTGGTGGCCGCGGTTTCGAACGCCGGCGGATTGGGCTGTATCGGCGGCAGTTCGATACGGCCTGAGGTTATCCGCGAGCGCATCCGCGCGGTGCGGCAGCTGACCGACAAGCCTTTCGGCGTCGATATCACCTTGCCGAAGATGGAAGATGTCAGAATCCCCGACCCGGACGAAGTGCGCAAAGAGATCCAGGAAAAATTTCCCAAGCACGCCAAGTTTAACGACGAGCTGATTCCAAGACTCGGCTTGACGCCGCAGCCGCCGGACCGCAAGAGCTGGGTGAAAACCCCGGCGGCTACGCGCGAGCAACTGCGCGTCATTCTTGAAGAGAAGGTGCCGATTCTGATCATCGGCCTGGGCGATACCGCTGAAGTCGTGCCGCTGGCCCATGAGCGCGGCATCTTAGTGATGGCGCTGGCCGGCGCGGTGAAACATGCGCTCAGCCACGCGCGCAAAGGCGCCGATGTGATCATCGCGCAGGGTTACGAAGCCGGCGGCCATACCGGCACCATTGGCAACTTCCCGTTGATTCCGCAGATTGTCGATGCGGTTCGGCCGAAGCCGGTGGTTGCCGCCGGCGGTATTTCCGATGGCCGCGGCGTTGCGGCGGCACTGGCGCTGGGTGCGGTCGGGGTTTGGTGCGGCACGACTTTTTTGGTGACCCGCGAGGGCGGCATCAATCCGATTTACAAAAAGCAGATTCTCAACGGCAGTTCGGAAGATTTTGTCCGTACCGCTTACACCAGCGGCCATTTCGCGCGTCATTATCGCAGCGATACGATCAAGGCCTGGATGGCCTCTGGGCTCGAAGCCATGCCGACCCCCTACCAGGGTAATGCCATGGATGAAGTGCGGCGCGCCGCCGAAGCCGCCAATCGTGTCGATGTCCTCCATGTCCCTGGCGGACAGGTGGCCGGCATGTTGAGCGAGGAGCGCAACAATGTGCCAGCCAAGGAGATTGTCGATCGCATGGTGAGCGAGGCATCGCAGATTTTGAACGACCTGCGGGCGCAGTTTGTCGGCGCCTAAACTAGCGAGTCGATGCAGTAGAAAATCCCCCTTAGTCCCTTTGTCAAAGGGGGAAACTGCGCGCATCTAAAATGTTTTCCTCTTTGTAAAAGGTTAGGGGAGATTTGGAATTTACGCCGGCAGCAATAATTTTCTCAAAGGACAAATCATGAGCGAAGCATTCCTCAAAGGTTATCGGGCGTTGGATCTCACCGGCTTGAGCGGCCAGATGGCGGGCCGCATGCTGGCTGACTTGGGTATGGAAGTCATCAAGATCGAGCCGCCTGGCGGCGATCCGGTGCGCAACTTGGCGCCCTTCGTCAGCGCGGCCAATGGCGCGACGCTGAGCACGGCCTTTGCGCATTTGAACGCGGGCAAGCAGAGCAAAGTGTTGGATTTAAACAGCGAAGCCGGCCGTGGCGCCTTTGCCAAACTGGTGGAGGGCGCCGACGCTCTCGACGACATTGCCGGACACATCAATACCGGATTGAAAATCCACAAGAATTACAAGGCCGTGTTCGGCATTTACAAGGCTTGGAACGACATCGACCCGGCAACGATCTCGCAAAATCCGCAGCGCGCCGCCAAGGCTTTCGGCAGCC
>JBGTCC010000453.1:0-7744 GCA_041749055.1 Thermodesulfobacteriota bacterium
ATCCTCACTTGCTCGCCCAACTGCGAAAGCAGACCCATATCCCGATTGCTGCCGGACAGTGGGAAAACTTCTCGCGCCTCGCCGACTTGGTGCGCGCCGACGCCGTCGATTTTCTCAACATCCACGTGCTCTCGGTCGGCGGTTTCACCATGGGCATGAAGGCCGCGGGCTTGGCGCAAGCATTCAACTTACCGATCGGCAACGGCGATCATTTCGACTTTCACCTCCACGCCGCCGTACCCAACGGCTGGCGTGCCGAGATCCACGTCAACAACTGGCTCACCGCCAACGCGGTCTACAAGGAATTGCCGACGCTGGCCGACGGTTGGGTCACGCTCAGCGAAAGACCCGGACTTGGAGTCGAACTCAATGAGGACGCGGTGAAAGAGTACCGGACCAAGTAAATAATGAACCGTCGTCAATTTAACAAAACTCTTCTCACAAGCGGCGCCGTTATACTCGCGTCATTTAACATCGCCCGCGGGCAATCCAACAAACTCAAAATCGGCGTGCTACTGCCAAAGTCCGGCCTGCAGGGACAGATCGGCCAATCCTGTCAGAAAGGCGCCGATGTCGCGCCGGGGGTTATTAAGGAGTTACTCGGCGTCGACATCGAGCTGCTCAACGCCGACACCGAAAGCAACGTCGACACCGCGCGCACCCGGGCGGAGAAACTGATTCAGGAAGGCGCCCACTGTCTGGTCGGGCCGTTCGACTCCGGCGCAGCAGCGGCCATCGCCCAGGTCGCCGAGCAGCGTGGCGTGCCGTTTGTCATCAACATCGCCGCGGCGCCGCAGATCACCGAACAGGGCTACAGGTTTGTTTTTCGCAACTTCCCCACCGCCACAGAGTTAGCCAGGAACGGCCTCGCGCTCACCGATGAGCTGTTCAAAGCCACCGGCACGACACCGCGCACGGCGGTGTTCATGCATGTCAACGACACCTTCGGCCAAGCCAATGCCAAAGCGGTCGGCGCGCTCCTGCCGAAGTTGAAACTGCCGTTTAAGGTTGTCGAAACAATTTCTTACGATCCGGCGGCGAAAGACTTGACTGTGGAAGTCACCAAGGCGAAGGCGGCCAAGGCCGATTTCTTGCTGCTAGTCTGCCGTTTGAACGATGCCATCGTGCTGCGCCGAGAGATCGTCAAACAGCGCTGGAATGTCATGGGTATCGTCAGCCCCGGCTCCCCCGGCATGTACGAGAATCAGTTTTTTCAGACGCTCGGTAAACTATCCGAAGGCTGCATTTCCAACGTGCCCTGGTTCGATCCCAGAGCCGCGCTGACCAAATCCGTCGACAGCGCGTTCAGAAAACAGAATCCGAACGACCAGCTGAAATTTCATGCGCTCAACGTCGGCTATACCTTTGAAGCGCTGCTGATCGCCGCCTACGCCTACAAGCGCGCGAGATCGACCGATGCCCAACCGCTCACGGAAGCGATCCGCCAAACTGAAATCAAGAACCGAATGATGATCGGCGCGCCGATCAAGTTCAATGCCAGAGGCCAAGTCGAAGGCAATCTGTCCGCCTGCGTTCAGAATCAAGGCCAGCAGCCGGTGGTCGTGCTGCCCGCGCCATCCGCCGAAGCCAAACCGGTGTTTCCCTGGCACGAATACAAGCGCGCCTAGCGCGGTTGCTGTTCAAAGGTTCAAAAGTTCAAGGTTCATCGTCAGATCCGGATCCGAACCTTGAACCTTTGAACTCTTGAACCTTGAACGAAAGTTTTCAGAATGTCCTTCGACTTCGTTAGCCTAACTAACGTCATCATCTCAGGAGTTCTAACCGGTCTCGTCTACGGCTTAATGGCGCTGGGCCTGTCGGTCATCTTCGGCGTCGCGCGCGTGGTCAACTTCGCCCATGGCGAGATGATGACGCTCGCCATGTACGCCAGCGTGATTTTGTTCAGCGCCTTTGAGCTGAATCCATTCATGGCCGTTCTTCCCGTCGCCGCGATTTTCTTTGTCTTGGGCTACGGTTTGCAACGCTGGATCGTCAACCCCTTCGTCACCCGTCCCGAGCACACGCAATTCATGCTGCTGCTCGCGATCGCGATCATTCTGACCAACGGCCAATTGATATTCTTCGGCCCCGACGCGCGCAGCGTGCGGCTCGACAGCTTGCTTGAATCGATCGCGCTCGGCCCGCTCTTGATCGACCGCGGCAAACTCTACGCCGCGCTGGTCGCTCTCGGCACCGCGGCCGCGCTGTTCAGCTTCTTCCGCTTCAGCCGCGGCGGCACGGCGATCCGGGCTTGCGCCGACAACTGGCTCGGCGCCAAGGTCGTCGGCCTCAACGTCAAACAGCTCTACGCCTTGGCCTTCGGCCTGGGTTCCCTCTGCGTCGCCGTCGCCGGTAGCATGATGATCCTGCTGGTCGACCTGACGCCGAGCATCGGCCCAGGCTATAGGCTGCTCGCGTTCGTCATCGTCATCGTCGGCGGTCTGGGTTCGATGAACGGCGCGCTGGTTGGCGGCGTGCTCATCGGTCTATCGGAAGCGCTGGCCGGAATGTTCATCCTGCCGTCGGCGAAATCCATGTTTAGCTTCGCGTTGCTGATCGTCGTGCTGCTGCTCCGGCCGCGCGGTCTAATAGGCGGCCAGCGGTGAATCCGCGCTCAGCATTTTTATTAGCGGCGTTAGCGATTGCGTTAATAGCCTTGCCGGCCTTCGCCAACAACTATTTCCTTTCCGTCGCCACACTTTTTTTGTTCTTCGCCTACACCGGCCAAGCTTGGAACATCATGATGGGCTTCGCCGGCCAGCTCTCCCTCGGCCACGCCTTGTATCTCGGTGTCGGAGGCTATAGCGCGGCAGCGCTGTATTTTCACTACGGCATCGGTCCCTGGGCAGGCGTCTGGGTGGCGATAATAATTTCTATCGCGCTCAGCGCCTTTCTCGGCGCCCTCGCCTTCCGCTACGGCATTGCCGGCGTCTACTTTACTCTCTTAACCATCGCCTTCGCCGAGTTCGCGCGCATCGGCTTCGATCACCTCTCCTGGACCGGTGGTTCGGCGGGGCTATTTCTCAAAGTCGCCCAGCGCGACCGCATCGATCTGGTCAATCTGCGCGGCCCGCCCGCCATGTACTATTACGCGATTTTAGCTCTCAGCGCATTGGCGTTGGGACTCTCGGCGTGGTTGTTGCGCCGCCGGCCCGGCTACTACTGGCAAGCGATTCGGGAAAACGAGGAAGCCGCGCGCGCTCTCGGCATCAATACAGTTCGCTGGAAAATACTCGCGGTGGTTATCAGCGCGGCCATGACCGCGGTGGCGGGCGTGTTTCTTGCGTTCTATTACAACAATCTTTTTCCCGAGCAAATTTTTAACATCAACCGCTCCGTCGAAATCATCCTGGGTCCCATCGTCGGCGGCATGGGCACGCTGTTCGGCCCGATTATTGGGGCCGCGCTAATGAGCTTGCTCACCGACGGCGCCACCGAAGGGGTCGCTGCCCTCGGCTGGGATATCCCCGGCGTCAAACAACTCATCTACGGGGTCATTTTGTTTGTCGTGATAGTTTTTTTACCCGACGGCATCTGGCCGGCGATCGCGCGCAAGTTGAAGCTCAAACGATGAACTTACTCGAAGTCCAAAACGTCGGCAAATCCTTCCGCGGCCTGCGCGCGGTGAGCGCTGTTTCGTTCAGCGTCGCAGCGAATTCCATCGTCGCCCTCATCGGCCCCAACGGCGCCGGTAAGACTACGCTATTCAATCTAATCGCCGGCACGCTCGCGCCGGACTCAGGAATGATCGCTTTCGCTGACACCCGAATCGACGGCCTGAGACCCGATCAAATCTGCGCCCGCGGCATCGGCCGGACTTTTCAGATCGTCAAACCCTTCGCCGGTCTTTCCGTGCTCGACAACGTTATCGTCGGCGCGCTGCATCGAACGGCGAACGTATCGATGGCGAGGGCGCACGCGGAAGATATTCTCGCCAAGCTCGGCTTAGCGTGGAAGCGCGATATGCCCGCCGCAGCGCTCACACTGCCGGACAGAAAACGGCTCGAAGTCGCGCGGGCATTAGCGACCAAGCCGCAACTCTTGCTGCTTGACGAAGCGATGGCCGGCCTGCGCCCCACCGAGTGCGACGAGATGGTTGCCGTGCTGCGCGAGATCAACCAGCGCGATGGTATTACCATTCTATTGATCGAGCATGTCATGCGCGCCGTGATGGCATTGGCCGAAAAATTGATCGTGTTGCACCATGGCGGGATTATCGGCCAGGGAACACCGGGCGACGTCGCGCGCCAGCCCGCGGTGGTGGCGAGCTACTTGGGCGAGAGCAGCGAGTTATGAACGTCTTGCTGGAAGCCACAAACCTCTCCCTCAACTACGGCGGCGCCGCGGCCCTCGCCGGCGTCTCGCTGGAAATCTATAAAGGTGAGATGGTCGCTCTGATCGGCGCCAACGGTGCCGGCAAATCTTCATTCATTCGCGCCATCGCGGGTATCGAGCGGCCGATCACCGGCGGGATTGCTTTTGCCGGCCGCGACATCGCCGCGCTCGAGTCTCATCAGATTTGCGATCTCGGCATCGGCCAGGTCGCCGAGGGGCGCCAGCTCTTTGCCACGTTGACGGTTCTGGAAAATTTGCAAATGGGCGCGATGCCGGCGCGCGCCCGCGCCCGAAGCAAGCGATCGCTGGATGAGGTCTTCGGACTCTTTCCCCGCCTGGCTGAGAGGCGGAAACAACTTGCCGGCACGTTATCGGGTGGCGAACAACAGATGCTCGCCATCGGCCGTTGCCTGATGGGCTGCCCGGAACTCATCATGCTCGACGAACCCTCCCTCGGCCTGGCGCCCAACCTGGTTCAGGAAATGCTCCTAGCGATTCGCCAGTTGAATCACAACGGCCTGACGGTGCTCCTGGTCGAACAAAACGTCGCCGCGTCGTTAAAGATTTGCCAACGCGGTTATGTGCTGGAGAACGGCCGTATCGTCATGACCGGCAGCGGCAATGAACTTCTGAACGACGATGGCGTACGCCAGGCTTATCTAGGAATGTGAATAATGCAATGACGTTCAACGACTCCGGCCCACCTTGAACCTTTGAACCCTTGAACCTTGAACAACGGCCACTTCGTGCCCCGTAGCCCTTGCGACAAAGGGATTTCCCAGATAACAAAGGAGATCGAAAATAAAGAGCACGGGTACATTCAGGAGGATAACGTCATGGCAGATACCAGCATCAAAAAATCCGGCGAACGTTGGCAGTCCGACATCATCGTCGATCTGATCAAACAGTTCGATTTCCCTTATATCGCGCTCAATCCCGGCGCCAGCTACCGCGGTCTGCATGACTCGCTGGTCAACTACGGCGAGAACAAACCGGAGATGCTGCTATGCAACCATGAGAAGATCGCCGTGCAGATCGCCCACGGCTACGCCAAGGCCACCGGCAAACCGATGATCGCGATCGTCCATAACGTCGTCGGTCTGTTGCATGCGCCCATGGGCATCTACTACGCCTACATCGACCGCTCGCCGGTATTTATCATCGGCGCCACCGGTCCCATGGACGAGAAATTGCGCCGGCCATTTATCGATTGGATTCATACCGCGTTTGCCCAGGGCGATGTCGTGCGCGGCTTCACCAAATGGGATTACCAGCCCGGCAGCATTCACGGCGTGCCGGATTCCTTCGCGCGCGCCTACTCGATCATGATGAGCGAACCCCAAGGGCCGGTCTACATGGTCTACGACTCGGCGATGCAGGAAGCCAAGCTGACCGAGAATGTGCCGGTGCCGAATTTTCATATCAAAGTACCGTCCCGCGTCTCCCCCGAACAATCGGTCATCGACCACGCCGCCGATATGCTGGTGGCGGCAAATAACCCATTGCTATTAACCGAATATGCCGCGCGCATGCCCATGGGTTTTCAATCCACCGTGGAACTTGCCGAAACCGTCGGCGCGTCGGTATACGACATCAACAAACGCTTGGGCTTTCCTAATAAACATCCGCTCAGCGTCAGCTTTCACAGCGATGCCTTCAACGGCGTCGATCTGGTCACCGCCCTCGATGTCGTCGACTGGACCCGCGGCTCGCATAAATTGAATACCCAGACCCGCGAAGTCCAGGTCATGACCACCGGGGACTGCAAGTGGATCGATGTCGGCTTCGCCGATATCGAGATCAGCAAGTGGGCCACCGACTATAATAAGCATCACAATTGGGATCATCGTGTCCTGGGCGACAGCGCGCTATCAATCCCCGCCCTCACCGCCGCGTGCAAAAAACGCATCGACGGCAACAATACCCTCACCAGCCGCATCGCCGAGCGCAAGCAAGCCATCGGCGAACGCCACGCGCGCCAGTGGCAAAAGTGGCAGGATCAAGTGAAGGAGCAGTGGAACGAACGGCCCATGACCGAAGCGCGCTTGGCCCATGAAGCGTGGCAGGTGATCAAAGACGAGGACTGGGTGCTGACAGCCAATACGTTGAAAGAATGGGTGCACAAGGTTTGGGATTTCGACAAGCCCTATCGCCACCTCGGTCGCGAGTTGGGCACCGGCACGCAGATCGGCATGTCGATCGGCGCCGCGCTCGCCTACAAGGGCACGGGGAAACTGGTCGTCGACATCCAACCGGACGGCGATCTGATGTTCGACCTGGGCGCCCTGTGGATGCCGATTAAGTACAACATCCCGATGCTGATCCTGATGTACAACAACCGCGCCTACTACAACGACTGGGCGCATCAAATCCACATGGCACACCAGCGCGGCACTGACCCACAGCGCGCCTACATCGGCATGGATCTCGAAGGACCGCCCCCCGATTTCGCCCATATCGCCAAGGGCATCGGCTGGTATTCAGAAGGCGTCATCGAAGATCCAGCGGAAGTCGGCCCGGCGTTGAAACGCGCCATTGCCCAGGTGAAAGCCGGCAAACCCGCGCTGGTCGACGCCGTCGTCTGGCGCCGCGGTGAGAATGCCTAGAGGAAAAGATTTCACCACAAAGAGCGCAAAGGTCACATAGAAAAAATATTCGGACTTGGAAATTTAGCCACGAAGAGCGCAAAACATTCTGGGGCCGATTTAAATCCGGCCTACTTTGTGATCTTTGTGCCCGTTGTGGTTAATTGAATTTATTCTTTAAGGAGGATCGCTGCATGGCAGATTCAACAATCAAGAAATCCGATAAACGTTGGCAGTCCGACGTGATCGTCGACATGATAAAGAAGTATAATTTCGAGTACATCGCGCTCAATCCCGGTGCCAGCTACCGCGGCTTGCATGACTCGTTGGTCAACTACGGTGAGAACGATCCGCCGATGCTGACCTGCCAACATGAAAAGATCGCCGTGCAGATCGCCCATGGCTACGCCCGCGCTAAGGGCAAGCCGATGATCGCCATCGTGCATAACTTGGTCGGCCTGCTGCACGCGCCCATGGGGATCTACTACGCTTATCTCGACCGCGCGCCGGTGTTTATCATGGGCGCTACCGGGCCGCTTGCCGAACCTAAGCGCCGGCCGTTCATCGATTGGATTCACACCGCCAACGTCCAGGGCGAGGCGATTCGCAATTTCGTCAAATGGGACTATCAGCCGTCCACCGTCGACGGCGTGCCGGGCGCCTTCGCGCGCGCCTATTCAATCATGATGAGCGCGCGCCAGGGGCCGATCTATATGTGCTACGACGCCGGCTTGCAGGAAGCGGAACTCGACCATGATGTCGAAATGCCGATGGCCGGTGCCGTTGAAATGCCCACGCCGCCGGCGGCCGACCCCATCGCCCTC
>JBGTCC010000454.1:0-4985 GCA_041749055.1 Thermodesulfobacteriota bacterium
AAATACCGAAGTCAGTGATGTTGCGCACCGGGCCGCTGACCACGGTGCCGACCGGGTATTTATCCCGCGCCGCTTCCCAAGGATTGGCCATCACTTGCTTCAAGCCCAAGGAGATCCGCCGGTGGCCGGGATCGACATTGAGGACCACGACTTCGACTTGCTGATTGACCTGCAATAGCTTCGACGGATGAGTGACTTTGCGGGTCCAGGACATCTCGGAGATATGGATCAATCCTTCGATGCCGCTCTCTAATTCCACGAAGGCCCCGTAGTCCATGATGCTGATCACTTTACCTTGCACCCGGGTGCCGATGCGGTATTTCTCCGCCACGGTTTGCCAGGGGTCGGGGGTGAGCTGCTTCATGCCGAGGGAGATACGCTCCTTTTCGGTATCGAACTTGAGCACCACCACCTTGACAGTTTCGCCCACCTGAACGATCTCCGAAGGATGGCTGATCCGTCCCCAGGACATATCGCTGATATGCAGGATGCCGTCGATGCCGCCGAGATCGACGAAGGCGCCGTAGCCGGTGATGTTTTTGATGACACCCTCAAGGATTACGCCCTCTTCGAGAACTTTGAGGATCTCCTGCTTAAGCTCGCCACGTTCCTTCTCCAAGAGCTCGCGCCGCGACAACACGACGTTGCCGCGCATGCGGTTGAATTTCAGAATCGCGAAGCGGTCCCTGGTGCCGATGAAGCGGTCGAGATTGCGATTAGGCCGGATGTCGACATGGGAGCCCGGTAGGAATGCCGCGATGCCGATATCGACCTTGAAACCGCCCTTGACCTTGCCGACGATCAAGCCTTCGACGCCTTGGCCTTCATTGAAGGATTTTTCGATTTCATCCCAGACTTTGAGATTCTCGGCGCGCAAGCGCGACAGTTGAATGCCGCCGCTTTCGCTCTCCGAGGAATCGAAATAGACATCGACATCGTCGCCGACCTTGGCGCTGACGTTGCCTTGGCGGTCGGTGAACTCGTGGATCGGAATTTGCCCCTCGGACTTGTAACCGACATCGATCAAAACATGAGTCGCCGTGACACCCACCACCCGTCCTTTGACGATACCGCCGGGCTTTACCGTGCGCAGGCTCTCTTCAAACATCGCTTCGAATTCACTGGCGCCGCCTGCCGCTGCGCCTGTTTTTTCTTGTTCCTGTTCAGCCATGAAAACTAACTCCGATCTAATTAATTTACTTTTGCTTTGTTCTTTATTTGATTGAGCACCAAGGCCGCCACTTGCTCGGCATCGACAGACGACGAGTCGACCAGCAACGCGTCGTCGGCCTTGCACAACGGCGCAATATCGCGCTCGCTATCGCGTTTGTCGCGCTCCTCGATCTCGCCCAACGTTACTTGTAAATCCACTGGCCGGCCGGCGGCCTTGAGTTCTTCGTAACGACGCCGCGCCCGCTCCCCCGGCGCAGCATCGAGATATATTTTTACTTGAGCCTGGGGGAAAATCACCGTACCGATATCGCGCCCTTCGGCCACCACGCTGCCGCGCTCGCCCATTTCGCGCTGGAGTTCCAGCATCCGGCGACGAACTTTTTTCAGCGCCGATACCTTCGACGCCATCTGGCTAACCTCGGGTGTCCTGATCTGCGCGCCGACATCCTCGCCGTCGAGCAGCACCTCAAGCTTACCACCTCGGTCGCGCAAGTCGATCTCGGTATCGTCCACCAGCCGGTCAAGGCTGTCATCATCGGCCAAGTCGACAGTCTGGCGCAAGACCTTCAAGGCCAGCGCGCGGTACATCGCACCGGTGTCGAGGTAAATAAACCCCAACTCCTTAGCCAGTCGTTTGGCTAAAGTGCTCTTGCCGGCGCCCGATGGCCCGTCGATGGCGATAATCACCGATTCCCCTTTGGATTGGCCCGACTATCCTCTGTCCCTGCGGTTAATGCAAACAAATTTGCTCCAACAAATCGAAGAACGTCGGGAACGATATACTGGCACAACGGGGGTCGTCGATCTCGACCCCGCCGCCGCTCACCAAGCCGGCCACCGCGAATGACATCGCTACTCTATGATCGGCGAAACTGCGCACCGCGCCCCCTTTTAACTTCTGGCCGCCGTAAATCGTCATGGCGTCATCGCGCGCCTCGACTTTCACGCCAAGACTATGCAGCCCTTCGGTCATGGCCACGATGCGGTCGGACTCCTTGAAGCGCAATTCCTTGACATCGGCGAAGCGGGTCACCCCCTGGGCAACCGCGCCTGCGATGGCCAGGATCGGGTATTCATCGATGGTGCGCGCGACCCATTCGGGGCCGACATCGACACCACGCAGTTGCCCGCCAGTAACGTGAATATCCACCACCCGCTCACCGGCCTCAGTTCGTTCACTGAGCAATTCGACGGCCGCGCCCATGGCGCGGAGAATCTCAACGACGCCATCCCGGGTCGGATTGCAGCCGACATTGCGGATCGTCACATCCGAGCCGGGAATCAGCGCCGCCGCGACGAGAAAAAATGCCGCCGAAGAGATATCCCCCGGAATGCGCACATCCTGGCCGCGCAGAGTCTGCCCGCCCTTGATACCGATATGAACGCCGTCGACGTTAACCGCAGCGCCGAAACCGCGAATCATGACTTCAGTGTGATCGCGTGAGCGCTGCGGCTCTTCAATCCGCGTCTCGCCCTCAGCCTGCAATGCCGCAAGCAGGATCGCCGACTTCACCTGGGCGCTGGCGATTGGCATGCGGTAAGACATGCCATGGAGTCCGCCGCCGTCGATCGCCAACGGCGCCAAGCCGTTGCCGGTCTTGCTGCGAATCCGCGCGCCCATCTGCATCAACGGATCGATCACCCGCTGCATGGGCCGCTGGCGGATCGAAGCATCGCCGTCGAGTTCGCTGTGAAACGGCAGGCCGGCCAGTAAGCCGGACATGAGCCGGATCGTCGTGCCGGAGTTGCCGCAATCGATCGCTGCGCTTGCTTGGCGCAGGCCGGCAAAGCCCTTGCCCTCAATGCACAGGGCATCGCCATCGCGGCCGATCTCCACACCCAACTGGCGAAAGGCCCGCACCGTGCGCGAATTGTCCTCGCCGCCGGACAAGTTAAATATCCGAGTGGCCCCTTCGGCAATGCTGCCGAAGATCACCGCACGGTGGGCGATGGATTTGTCGCCTGGCACCGCGATCACGCCGTGCAGCGGTCTATGAATCGGTTCGATGCGTTTCATGGTCTGGTGATCACGGAATCTGCGCGCGGGTATCGTAGGCGCGGGCAAACTCCTTTTCCAATAACCCACCCTTTTCGTCACGAATCCAACGGTTCAGCTGTTCCAAGTACTTGATGTAATCGGTTAATGATCGTCCGAGGGCCTTACGATTCATCAAACAGATATCCCGCCACAACTCCGGCCGGCTCGACGCGATGCGGGTGAAATCCTTGAAGCCACCGGCGCAGTAGTTTTTAAGATCGACGCCTTTTAAATTTGTCCGGTTGAGCGCGTTCACCAGGGCGTAGACTAACACATGGGGCAGGTGGCTGATCACGCCCAACAGCCGGTCGTGAGTATCAGGATGCATGATCTCAACATCGGCGCCCACCCGGCGCCATAGCTTGGCGACTTTTTTCAACGCTTTTTTATCGGTTTTCCCGGTTGGCGTCAGCACACAGCGATGGCGCACAAACAGATTTTCCCGCGCCGCCTGGGCGCCCCACTGCTCACTGCCTGCGATCGGATGGCCGGCGACGAACGAAATCTGTTGGGGCAGGATCTTCTCCATGCCGCGAACGATCTCGCCTTTGACGCTGCCGACATCGCTGATGATACAACCCCTCTCCAGCTTGGGTAGAAACGTTTGGGTCAGCGGCACGATGTTCTCCACCGGCGTGCCGAGCATGAGAAAATCGACTCCAGCTGGGAAATCGGCTGGGCGGACGAAATAACTGTCGATGAGCCCCTTCTTCATGGCGATTTTCAAATTGCCTTCGCTGCGGCCGTAGCCGATTATTTCCTTGACTAATTTCCGCCGGCGCATATCGAGGGCCAAAGAACCGCAGATCAACCCCACCCCCGCCAGCACCATTTTTTCAAACATCACTGCCACAATCTCAATAACTTTCGCTACGAGAAACTCTTGATGACTTTTTGCAACGCATCGATAAACTTTCGATTCTCATCCATTGTGCCCACCGTCACCCGAATATGCTCCGGGAACTGATAACCTCCCATGGGCCGCACGATCACGCCTTGGCTGAGCAGCTGTTTAAACACCTCTTGGCCTTTGCCGACTCGAACCAGGATGAAATTGCCATGGCTTGGTACGAACTCCAACCCAAGTTTTGTGCATTCGCCGCCGAGAAACTCGAGTCCTTCACGGTTGACGATTAGACTGCACTGCACATGATCGCTATCGTCCAACGCCGCCAAGGCCGCCCACTGAGCCGGCGCGTTGACGTTGAAGGGCTGACGCACCCGCTGCATCATTGAAATGATTTGCCGCGGACCGACACCGTAGCCGACGCGCAAGCCAGCCAAGCCGTAAAGCTTGGAAAAGGTGCGCAGCGTGAGCATGGGCCGGTCATTACTCTGGTACTTGAGCGAATCCGGGTAGCCGTCGTCCTGAACATATTCAAAGTAGGCTTCGTCGACGATAAGCAATAAATCCTTGGGCAGCCGGGTGAGAAACGCTTCCCACTCGGCGCGCCGATAAATCGTTCCGGTAGGATTATTCGGGTTGGCGAGAAAAACAATTTTAGTCGCGGCCGTCACCGCGGCTGCGATGGCGCCCAAGTCATGGGTGTAATCGCGCAGCGGCACTTGCACGCTCCTGCCGCCCACCGCTTGCACGATCAGCTGGTAGACCACGAACGCCTGGCGCGCCATCAACGCCTGATCCCCCGGTCGCATGAAGGCGCGCGCCGCCAACTCGATGATCTCGTTGGAGCCGTTGCCAAAGATCAACTCGTCCGGCGCCACGCCAAGCTTTTTCGCCAGGCCGTTTTTTAGATAACAGCAATCGCCGTCA
>JBGTCC010000455.1:0-12220 GCA_041749055.1 Thermodesulfobacteriota bacterium
AGGCCTGGCTGCTTTACGCTTTCCCGCCGTTGATCGCCTTCGGTTTTTCGTCGCGCCAGTCGCTCTATCCGACCATCGCGGCGGATTTATTTCACGGCAATTCCTTCGGTGCGATCATCGGCGCCATCGCGCTGTTCATCGGCGCCGGCGCCGGCATCGGCCCATGGCTCGGCGGCGCGGTGTATGACTGGACCGGCAGTTATTTAGGCGCGTTTTGGCTCGCCCAGATCCTGTCATTTGTCTCGGTCTGCTTCATCGGTTGGGCGGCGCGGGCGGCGGCTCCGGCAATAATTTAAATAATATATTAATAAGGATCGACGACCGCGGGCGTGTAAACCCCGTAAAGCAACGGCAATCTCTCGGGAGTTGCGGTTTGGAATTCAAATTTGACTATGTTACATTTCAAGGAGTTTGGCGCTGGGGATTTTGACCATGTTCGTACGAGCAAATTATGTCGGCTTATGCCTGTTGGCGCTAGTCGTTATGCCGCAGAGCCTGTCAGCGGCCGTGATCGAGCAGCTGATCGCTGTGATCGATGGCGAGCCCTATACGCTCACCAATGTCAGCAGCTTCGCCCAAACTCGCCTGGCAAAAACCTTCCCGTCGGCAAGTTTGCAGCAGATCAATGCCGCCGACCGCGAGGTTTTGGAGCAGTTCATCACGGACAAGCTCATGGAAGCGGAGGTGCGCGAAGCCGGAATTCGGGTCACCGACGACGATGTCAATCGCTATATCGAACAGGTCAAGAAAAACAATCGGCTTTCCGATGAGGATTTCAAGGCGTCTCTATCCCGCGAGGGGTTTAACCTGGCGAGCTATTCAATCTCAGTTAAATCTGAGATGGAAAAAGCCGAGGTTATCGACCGTCAAGTCAAGCGCAAGGTCAACATCACCGACGAAGACGTCGAGCGCTACTACAAACTTAACCCAAAAAACTACCGGGCCAATGAACGAGCGCGCATCCGGCATATCTTGTTGTCCTTGCCGGAAAAAGCTCCTGCCGACCAAGTGCAAAAGGTTTCCGCCAAGGCCCAAGAGCTACACCAGAAAGTAGCCGCGGGCGAGGACTTTGCCGCCGTGGCCCGGGAGTATTCCGAGGGCGCCGGGCGCGCCGATGGCGGTGATATCGGCTGGGTTAATAAAGGAACGTTGATCGCCGGGCTCGAAGAGGTAGCGTTTAACCAGCTTAGTCCCGGTAAAGTCAGCGAGCCGTTTCGCACCAGCATGGGAATGCATATCGTCAAATTGGAAGCGCGCGAGGCCGGCAGTGTCTTGCCGCTCAGTGCGGTAGCGCCAAAAATCAAGCAGGAGCTGCTCGCCAAAGCCATGGAAGAGCGCTTCGCTAAATGGCTCAAGTCCGATCTCCGCCGCAAACATCGCGTCGAGGTCAAGCTCGCCGGGGTGACGTTCAAACCGGAAGAATCGAAAGAAGAAACCGTCAATGCGTTGATGGCACGTTCGAACCGGCCGGCGCGCCGCGAGCCGCGCTCAGCATTGAGCTATCTCAATCCGCTGTCCTACATCGTTAGCGAGACGCCATTCGAAGACCAAGATCCGAAGAGCCCGGTGTCCAACAAAAGCGTCGTTAGCGTTTTCGGTATGCCGCTATTCGTCACCGACAACGCTGACGATACGCCAGATATATTCGCGCCGCCGCCGCCCGAAGACAAGGCGGGCCAATCCAAGGGAGTATTCTCTTCGATTGTCGATTCGCTCAATCCGTTCTCGTCGAAAAAACCTTGATCTCTTGCCTGTCAGTTCGTAAGCGGGGATAATTGTCCAACTATCTCACGCGAACTTTCACGACAGCATGCCACGTAAACCCATTATTGCCGTCACCATGGGCGATCCGTCAGGGATCGGCCCGGAAATAATTC
Organism: Thermodesulfobacteriota bacterium; assembly: GCA_041749055.1. Classification (GTDB taxonomy): domain Bacteria; phylum Desulfobacterota; class Binatia; order UBA9968; family UBA9968; genus DP-20. The sequence goes on from JBGTCC010000455.1 coordinate 1,878, forward strand.
TCAAAGCGCTCAAAGATCCGATCATCAAGAAAGTCGCTAGGCTGCTAATCCTGGGCGACTGGGGCGTGCTGCAGCGGACGCGGCTGAGTGGAAGAATGCCAAAATTGATCTGCTGGCAACCCGACCAGCGGCTGTTGCCGATGCTTGACGATCCTACGGCGTTTACCGTCTGTTCGCTTTCGGCGCTCAGCGCCAGAGATTCGCGCCCCGGTGTCGCTGCCAAAATCGCCGGCCATGGCACCTTCAGCTACATTCGGGTGGCGGCCAAGCTCGCGCTCTCGAAAGTCGCCGACGCCATCGCCACCGCGCCGCTGAGCAAAAATATCCTCATCGATGCCGGTTATAATTATCCCGGCCACACCGAACTTTTCGCCGAACTCGGCGGCACGCCCGAATGCCGCATGATGCTGATCGGCGCTAAGATGCGCGTGGTGCCGGTGACCGGCCATATTCCGTTCGCCAAGGTGGCGCGCAGTTTGAACCGGGAAAATCTGCAAAAAACTTTTGCATTGACGCACGCAAGCTTAAAAAAATCCTTCGGTATCGCCCGGCCGCGCATCGCGGTGGCGGCGCTCAATCCCCATGGCGGGGAAAAAGGCAACTTCGGCGACGAGGAGATCGACATCATCGCGCCGGCGGTCAAGGCGGCACGCCGGCGCGGGATTCCCGTGCATGGGCCGTTTCCCGCGGATAGTTTGTTTCATCATGCGGCGCGCGGCGATTACGACGCGGTGGTGTGCATGTATCACGATCAAGGTTTGATTCCGCTCAAACTGCACCATTTCTACGGCGGTGTGGCATTGACGCTGGGCCCGCCATTCATCCGCACCTCGGTGGACCATGGCACCGCCTACGATATCGCCGGCAAGGACAAAGCCGATGAGACCAGCATGAAGGAAGCGATTCTCCTGGCGGTACGGCTCGCCCGGCAAAATCATCGGCCGAAAAAAACATGAACCCATCGGTATTTCGCGAGTACGACATTCGCGGTCTAGCGGAAATCGATTTCGACAAAGAGTTCGCTCGGCTGCTCGGCAAGGTGCACGGCACCATGATCGCCGAAACGGGCGGCACACGCGCCACCGTGGGGCGGGACTGCCGGGCGACTTCCGATGCTTATGCCGAAGCCGTGATCGCTGGCCTGGTGTCGGCTGGCCTGCAAGTCTATGACCTCGGCGTTTGTCCGTCACCGCTACTCTATTTCTCGCTGTTTCACCTAGACGTCGACGGCGGTATTCAAATCACCGCCAGCCACAATCCGTCGGAGTACAACGGCTTTAAAATTTGCCTGGGCAAAGACACGCTCTATGGCGAGCAGATTCAAGATCTCCGCCAGAAGATGGAGCGCGGCGAATTTCGTCAGCGCCCGGGCGGCCAAGTGGCCATCTATAACATCCTGCCGCCCTATCACCAGCATCTCCTAGCCGACGTGCCGAAGCTGGCACGCCCATTGAAAATTGTCGTCGATGCCGGTAGTGGCGTCGGCGGTCCGGTGGTGCCGCCGATTTTTCGCCAATTGGGTTGCCAGGTGTGGGAGATCGGCTGCGTGCCCGATGGTACTTTTCCGTTGCACCATCCTGATCCGACGGTGCCGGAAAATCTAGCTATGCTGATTGCCAAAGTAAGAAAAGAGAAGGCCGATCTTGGCGTCGCCTACGACGGCGATGCCGACCGCATCGGCGCCGTCGATGAGCAGGGCAAGATTCTCTGGGGCGACGAGTTACTGATCCTGTTCGCTCGGGATATACTCAAGCGCAATCCCGGAGCGGTGGTGATCTCGGAGGTGAAATGTTCCCAGCGGCTGTTTGACGACATCGCCAAACATGGCGGCAAGCCGATCATGTGGAAGGCCGGCCATTCCTTGCTCAAGGCGAAGATGAAAGAGACCGGCGCGCTGTTGGCCGGCGAGATGACCGGCCATATGTTTTTCAAAGAGCGCTACTTCGGCTACGACGACGCCGTCTATGCCTCGCTGCGTCTCTTGGAAATACTCGCCGATTCCGGCAAGCCGCTGTCGACACTGCTCGCGGATCTGCCGAACAGCGTATCGACGCCGGAGCTGCGCGTCGATTGCCCCGATGACAGAAAGTTTATCATTGCCGACAAGGCCACGGAATATTTTCGCCGGCACTATGATGTCATCGATATCGATGGCGTGCGCGTGCAATTCGCGGAAGGCTGGGGGCTGGTGCGCGCTTCCAATACCCAGCCGGCATTGGTGCTCCGTTTCGAAGCGCAGTCCGCCGCCAAGCTTAAGGAATATCGCGCGCTGATCGAAGGCAAACTGCGAGAATTTGAGCTGCCGTAATAATGGCTTGCGCAATTGAAATTGAATCCGCCAGCGAGGCGCAACCCTTCCGTCGCGAAGACTATGGCCACTTCCTTTGAGCGGACGGCGCTCGTTCGCACCCGGCGAAATCGTCGCGAACCCCACGCATCGGCTTGGCCGATGCGAATGAGACTTTGTAATCGCACTCTTGGGTGTCTTCACTCCTCCGGGCTTGCGCCTCGCCGGCATGATGCTGTAGGGCAAATGCGGAATCCCGGATAACCATCACGATGGCGGGCCAAATCGTCATCCAGGGCGCGCGCGTCCATAATCTCAAGAATATCGACCTGGAGATTCCGCGCGGCCAGTTGGTCGTTATCACCGGGGTTTCCGGCTCCGGTAAGTCCTCGCTGGCCTTTGATACGCTCTACGCCGAAGGACAACGGCGCTATCTCGAATCCCTTGGCGCCGACACGCGCCAGCTACTCAAGCAAGTGGCCAAGCCCGATGTCGATCGCATCGACGGGCTGTCCCCGGCCATCGCCATTCAGCAAAAAGCCGCCGCGCACAATCCACGCTCTACCGTCGGCACGCTCAGCGATATTTATGATTTTCTGCGCCTTTTGTTCGCGCGGGTTGGCCAGCCGTTGTGTGTCAACTGCGGCCGGAAAATCAATGCCCAAACTATCGAGCAAATCGGCGATCGGATCATGGCGCTGGCTACCGGATCGCGACTGCTTATCTTGGCGCCAGTTCAATTCTCGCCAGGCGGCGCCGGTAAGAGTTTAGCAGAACTCGCGCGCCAGGGTTTTACGCGCGTCATGTGCGACGGACAAAGCTTCGAGCTTGGCGGCGAGTTTCCCGATGCTCTACAGAAGGCCAGTCAACTCGATCTCGTGGTCGACCGGCTAGTGCTGCGCGACGGCATTGAAAAGCGCCTGGCCGATTCTCTAGAAGTTGCCGCGCGGGCGGGGCAGCAGACGATCAAGGTCGAGATTCTTGGCGCCGGTACAACGACGCCAGCGCCATTAGTTTTCAGTCAGAATTTCACTTGCGTCGATTGTGGTACGGCGCTGGGCGAAATTACCCCGAGTCTGTTCTCGTTCAACAGCCCGGTGGGGGCCTGTCCGGCGTGCAACGGTACGGGCATTGAGGTCACGCGCGCCAAGCGCGTCGCCGATGCGACAGCTGCCACGCCATGTTCAAATTGTCGCGGTACCCGCTTGCGCAAAGCAAGCTTGGCGGTGTGCATCGCCGGCGAAAGTATTGCCACATTGGCCGCGGCGTCAATTAGCGAGAATCTGTCCTTTCTCGATAGTCTCGAACTCGCACCGGAGCGCAGGGTGGTCGGGGAAAGAATTATCGCCGAGATCGCCAGCCGGCTGCGCTGCTTGGGCGAGTTGGGGCTCGACTATTTGAGTCTGGATCGGTCGACGACGACGTTGTCTGGCGGCGAGCTCCAGCGCGTGCGGCTGGCGACCCAGATCGGTTCGAGCCTGGCGGGAGTGCTCTATATTCTCGATGAACCGAGCATCGGCCTGCACCAGAAAGATAACGAGCGGCTGATTCGCTTGCTGCGCCAGCTGCGCGATGGCGGCAACTCGGTGATCGTCGTCGAGCATGATCCCGAGACCATTGGCGCTGCCGATTACGTCATAGACATGGGGCCCGGCGCCGGCATCAACGGCGGCGAAGTGGTCGCGCGCGGCACCCCTGCCGAACTACAAAAAAATCATCGCTCGCTCACGGGAAAGTATCTCGCGCGCGAGTTGGAGATTCGACCGCCGCCGCGGCGTGGCAGCAGCGGGAAATTTTTGCAGATTACCGGCGTGCGACAACGCAACTTGAAGAACCTCACGGTGGCTTTCCCGATTGGCGCGATCAGTTGTGTTACCGGTGTCTCAGGCGCGGGCAAGAGTACCTTGGTGATGGAAGTTCTTCATGGCCGCGTCAGCCAGCGGTTGCAGAAAGGGCGCGGCAAGAGCGTCGAGTCGCGGCAAATTTCCGGTTGGGAAAGTTTCGACCGGGTGATCGCCATCGATCAATCGCCGATTGGCCGCTCGGCGCGCTCGAACCCGGCGACATTTATGGGACTGCACGATCATTTGCGCCAGCTGTTCGCGCAAGTTCCCGAAGCGCGGGTGCGCGGCTTCAATGCCGAACGTTTTTCCTTCAACGCCAAGGGCGGCCGCTGCGAAGCTTGCCAGGGCGACGGTATCACCCGGGTCGAGATGTATTTTCTCCCCGAGATGTTTGTCACCTGCCAGTCCTGTAAAGGGCGGCGCTACAACCGCGAGACGTTGGATATCAAATACAAAGGTCTGAGCATCGCCGATGTCTTGGACCTCACGGTCAACCAAGCGGCGGAACTGCTGAGCGCGGTCCCGCCGATTCATGATCGGTTACGCATGTTGCGTGAGGTGGGCTTGAGCTATTTGACCCTCGGTCAATCCGCCGTAACCCTCTCCGGCGGCGAAGCGCAACGGCTCAAGCTGGCGCGCGAATTGGCGCGTCGCTCGTCCGGGCGCTCGCTCTATCTCCTCGACGAGCCGACCACCGGACTCCATTTCGATGACATCAAGCAACTTCTCGATCTGCTCAATCGTCTAACCGATCTCGGCAACACCATGGTTATTGTCGAGCATAATCTCGAAGTGATTAAGTGTGCCGACTTTGTCTTGGATCTCGGTCCTGGCGGTGGAATGTCCGGAGGAGATATCGTCGCCCAAGGTACGCCAGAGGACATTGCCGCGGAGCCGGCGTCAGCTACGGGTCGCTATTTGCGGGCAGTGCTTGCTTCCTCGAAGTCAATAAGTCCCGTTAATTCGAGAGCTTAGTTAGACGTCCCTGGCTATTGACTCAACTCCCAGTCTTGGTTAACTTGATATCAGACTAATAAGGTCTGTAATCGGAAAAAAGCGGTTCTCATGGCTCTCCAAACGCCCATATATCTCGATAATCACGCCACCACGCCGATGGACCCGCGGGTCTTGGCGGCGATGTTGCCGTATTTCACCGAGCGTTTTGGCAATGCCGCCAGCAAGAGCCATGCTTTCGGTTGGGAAGCTGACGCCGCGGTCGATACCGCGCGGGAACAGGTGGCAAAGTTAATCGGCGCGGCTTCGCCGCGCGAGATTGTCTTCACCAGTGGTGCCACCGAGTCTGACAATCTTGCGATCAAAGGTGTCGCCGAGGCCTACCGCGACAAGGGCAATCACATCATTACTTGTGTCACCGAACACAAGGCGGTGTTGGATAGCTGTAAGGTCTTGGCCAAGCATGGCTTCGAGATAACCTATCTGCCGGTTGGGTCGGATGGGCTTATCGACCTGCAAAGGTTGCGCGCGGCCATTACGGACAAGACGATTTTGCTCTCGATCATGGCGGCGAACAACGAGATCGGCACGATCCAGCCGGTCAAAGAGATTGGCCGCTTGGCCAAAGAAAAAAATATCTTGTTTCATAGCGACGCGACTCAAGGCGTCGGCAAGTTTCCGATCGCCGTCGACGCCATGGGCATCGATCTGTTGTCGCTGACGGCGCATAAGATGTACGGCCCCAAAGGCATAGGCGCGCTTTACGTGCGCTCGGCCAAACCGCGGGTGAAATTGACCTCGCTCATCGACGGCGGCGGCCATGAGCGCGGCATGCGATCGGGAACTTTGAATGTTCCAGGCATCGTCGGACTCGGCCAAGCCTGCGCGCTATCGCAAAAAGAAATGAGCGCGGAAGCTGAGCGCTTGATCGCGCTACGCGAGCGCTTGAAGGACGGTATTCTCAAACAACTCGACGATGTCCAGATCAACGGCCATGCCGTCGAGCGTTTGCCCGGTAACCTGAACCTGAGCTTTGCTTTCATCGAGGGCGAATCGCTACTGATGGGGCTAAAGGATATCGCCGTGTCCACCGGCTCCGCCTGTACTTCGGCGAGTCTGGAACCGTCCTATGTGCTGAAAGCGATCGGCCTTGCCGACGAACTGGCCTACAGCGCGATTCGTTTCGGCCTGGGCCGCTTTACCAATGAAGAAGAGATCGACTACACCGTCAATCGAGTGGTCGAAGAAGTGGCTCGGCTGCGACAGATATCGTCGCTGTACAACGCTAAGAAAGGCCACCAGCAGATGGCGAACGCCAAGTAATAGAGGGCTTCTCTTAGGCCTTTGGTGTTTTTGACAGGAGAAAAATCATGGCGATGGGCGTGAGTGTGACCGAAAGGGCAGCGGCAAGAATCAAGGAGTTGGCGGCGGCCGAGAACCGCGACGGCCAGTGGCTCCGAGTTAAAGTCGTCGGCGGCGGGTGCTCGGGTCTGCAATACAAAGTCGACTTCGATATGCCCAAGGGCACCGATAAGATTTTCGAGAAAGACGGCGCCAAGGTTTTGGTCGATATGAAGAGCCTTCTGTATTTGACCGGCACGGAACTCGACTACAAGGACGAGCTGATGCAGTCGGGCTTCGTCTTCCAAAATCCCAACGTCAAAAAGGCTTGCGGTTGCGGCGCATCGTTCGCCGTTTGAAAGAATAAATAAAGGATCAACATTTATGGCGTCCACTACTGTCGAAGATCTCGCCCAACGAGAATACAAATACGGCTTTGTCTCGGACATCGAAGCCGATACCATGGCGCCGGGCTTGAACGAGGACGTGGTTCGGCTGATTTCGGCGAAGAAAAACGAACCGGAATTCATGCTCGAGTGGCGTCTGAAAGCGTATCGCTATTGGACGAAGTTGGAAAAAGCCGACGCCGAGCCGAAATGGGCGAAGATTCACTATCCGGCCATTGATTATCAAGCGGTGCGCTACTACTCGGCGCCCAAGTCACAGAACGACGGTCCCAAGAGTCTGGAAGAGGTCGACCCCGACCTGCTCGAGACCTACGCGAAGCTCGGTATTCCGCTCAAAGAGCAAGAGCGGCTCGCGGGCGTCGCCGTCGATGCCGTGTTCGATAGCGTTTCGGTGGCGACGACCTTTAAGGGCAAGCTCGCCGAGATGGGCGTGATTTTTTGCTCGTTTTCCGAGGCGGTGCACGATCACCCCGAGCTGATTCAAAAATATTTAGGCTCGGTGGTGCCCTACAGCGATAATTTCTTCGCTGCGCTCAACTCGGCGGTCTTCAGCGACGGCTCGTTCTGTTACATTCCCAAGGGCGTGAAGTGTCCGATGGAGTTGTCGACTTACTTTCGCATCAATGCGGCGGACACCGGCCAGTTCGAACGCACACTGATCGTCGCCGACGAAGGCGCGACCGTGAGTTATCTCGAAGGCTGTACCGCACCGATGCGCGACAAAAATCAGCTGCACGCCGCGGTGGTTGAGTTGGTCGCGCACAAAGACGCGCGGATCAAATACTCGACGGTGCAAAACTGGTATCCGGGCGATAAAGAAGGCAAGGGCGGCATCTACAACTTCGTCACCAAGCGCGGCAAGTGTCTGGGCGACCGTTCAAAAATATCCTGGACCCAGGTGGAAACGGGGTCGGCGATTACTTGGAAGTATCCAAGCTGCATCTTGCAAGGGGACGATTCGGTCGGCGAATTCTATTCGGTGGCGCTGACCAATAATTATCAGCAAGCCGACACCGGCACCAAGATGATCCATATCGGCAAGAACACCAAAAGCACGATTATCTCCAAGGGGATTTCCGCCGGCCATGGCCAGAACACCTATCGCGGCCTGGTGAAGATCATGAAAGGCGCCAGCGGCGCGCGTAACTATTCACAGTGCGATTCGTTATTGTTGGGTGATCAGTGCGGCGCCCACACGTTTCCGTATCTGGAAGTGTTGAACAACGCGTCCCAGGTTGAGCATGAGGCATCGACGTCGAAGATCGGCGAGGATCAGCTTTTCTATTGCCGCCAGCGCGGCATCTCGAATGAGGACGCGGTGAACCTGATCGTCAACGGATTCTGCAAGCAAGTCTTCAAAGAATTGCCGATGGAGTTCGCCGTCGAGGCGCAGAAATTATTGGGCGTGAGCCTTGAGGGCAGTGTGGGTTAGTTGCCTAACGCTTGAGTGAAGCCTATGGACGTTTACTTCGATAACAATGCCACCACTCGGGTGCTGCCGGAAGTCGCCGCGGCGATGCTGCCGTACTACACTGAGTTTTACGGCAACCCGTCGAGTATCCACCGCTTTGGCAGCGATGTCGGTCAGAAGATCGCCCAGGCGCGCGCCCAAGTGGCGGCTCTTATCGGCGCCGCCGATCCGGTGGAAGTGATTTTTATGAGTTGCGGTACCGAGGGCGATAACGCGGCGATTCGCGGCATGCTCGAAGCGCGGCCGGACAAGCGTCATATCGTCACGACCCAAGTGGAACATCCGGCGGTGTTGGGTTTGTGCCAGCAGCTTGAGAAAAAAGGCTATCGGGTTACCTGGCTCAGCGTCGATCAGGACGGCGCGCTCGACTTGGCAGAATTATCCGCCGCTATGTCCGACGATACCGCCCTGGTTTCGATCATATGGGCGAACAATGAGACGGGGGTGATTTTTCCCATCGAAAAAATTGCCGCGCTGGTCCGTGCCCAAGGCATTCCGCTCCATGTCGACGCGGTTCAAGCGGCGGGGAAGATTCCGCTTAACCTCAGCGCGCTGCCGATCGATTTGCTGACGATATCCGGCCATAAGTTTCATGCACCCAAGGGCGTCGGCGCGCTGTATGTGCGCCGCGGCATCACTTTCCCGCCGTTTCTGATCGGCGGCCACCAAGAGCGCAATCGGCGCGGCGGCACGGAAAACGTTGCCGCCATCGTCGGCATGGGCCAAGCCGCCGAGATCGCCCTGGGTCGTATCGCCGCGGACAGTGAACATGAGAGAATTTTGCGCGATCGCTTGGAAGCGCTGCTGCTGGCTGCTTGTCCCGAGAGCCGGGTCAATGGCCGCAACCAAGAGCGGTTGCCGAATACCTTGAACATCAGCTTCCGTTATTTGGAAGGCGAGTCGATGCTGGTTCTACTGGACCAGCAGGGCATCTGCGCCTCCACCGGTTCGGCGTGCACGGCCGGCTCCGCCGAACCTTCGCATGTTTTGCGGGCGATGGACGTGCCGGCCGATTGGTTGCAGGGGGCGGTGCGCTTCAGCTTGAGCCGGTTCAGTAGTGAAGCGGAAGTGAATTATGTGAACGAAAAGGTGCCGGCGATCGTCCAACGCTTACAAGAGCTTTCCGCCCTCGGGCGGTTGGGCAGCCAACGCCGGCCGTCAGACGAACGCAGCGTTGCTGGCGCACGTTAACAGAGAAGAAAAAACAAAATGGGGCTCATGCAAATACCGCGGCGGGTCGATTACGGACTACGCGCGGTGATTTATTTGTCGGGACAAGACCGCGAAAAATGTTGTTCCATCGCCGAGATCGCCAAACAGCAGGGTATGCCGCGCAAGTTTTTGGAAAAGATCATTCAAGACCTGATTCGCGGTGGTTTGATCAAATCGAAACGCGGCTGCTCTGGCGGCTATGCGCTGGCGCGGGCACCGGAGGAGATTTCTTTTAACGATGTGATCGAGGCGATCGACGGACCGATCGCCGTCAACGCGTGCCTCGACGATCACCTGGGCTGTGACCAAATGCCCCGCTGTACTATGATCGGCGTTTGGAACGAAGTCCAGCAGAAGATTAACGCAGTTCTCAGTGGGACGACGATTGCGGGCTTGCGACGTTCCCCCTGCCGGGAATTTATTGGCTCCTCCTCTCTTTCGAGCGCGACGTAGCCGGGATGCGAAATTTCGCGCCGCAACCGGGATCTAGGCCGCACCCTAACGGGAGGTGGATTTCATGGCTTACGAGAATGGACTGAGTATGGACGAGCGGGTGACTTCGCTGTTTCAGCCGGACACGCTGCTGCCGGAGCAATATCTCGATACTTTCCGGCGCAAGCTGCACTTGGAGCCCGAGAAAAAGCTCATGCTGGCGATTCTAGAGGATGCCGTCGCCTGCTTTCAAAAGTATTCGTTCGCCCGCGACAGCAAGGGCAAGGCGCAGTTTCACGATACCGAGGATTGGGTTTTTCAGCGCGACGAGTCAGGAGTCTTCTCCTTCGATATCGTCTGCGAGACGTTAGGGCTCGATCCCAACTATCTCCGCC
>JBGTCC010000456.1:0-2233 GCA_041749055.1 Thermodesulfobacteriota bacterium
ACATCGAGGCCATGCTCTTCGAATAGCTTGGTGTCTTTGGCGATCATCCACGGCAACTGTTGGCGTTGATCGGCGAGTAGGGGAAGGGGACGATGATCAGAGACTGCGCCTGGCTGGGTAAGGTTCGGCATAAGCAAACAATTAAAACGCTGGTCAAAGTGCTTTGACCTTCAGCCGATTCTTTGCTGCCCGCGGTCGGGTGAATGAACAGGCGTGTTTGATTTTCATCGCTCGCTAGTCTGGGTTGGTTTGTCGTTGTGCTGAATGTACTGGGCGTTGTAGCTTAAAAATATGACATTACTTGAGGAATTGTTTCAAGTTCGCTGCCAAGTCCGCGATGGTTCCGTCGCTGCCGACGTCGTAGTGGTGAATTCGCTGTTTAGAAATAGCGCGGAAGTATTGCTCGGGTTGCCGATCTTGTGAAATCAGCATCACGTTGCGGCCCAAGGTGTGAGCGATGCCGAGTTCGAGAGCCACGTTGGCGTTGAGTCCGGTGAGATCTACGACGATATGCGTGGCGCAGCAGATCTCATCCCAGATCGAGCGCAGGATATCCGGCGCGAGCACTTGGTCGCCGCGGACGTAGACTATACTCGTCCCACAGACTTGTTTGACCACTTGGCTGGTCGTGTTGGCCCAGGCAGGACCGAAGGCTGTCACATGAAAGCAGCGCTTAGTCGCCGGATTGGGATAGCTGCCGGGCCATGTCGGTGACGCCAGCTGCGGCGCTTCCGCGCCGAGGTAGCCGAGCAGCGCATCGATAAGCAGACGGGCTTTAACTGGATCTTGAGCGGCGTTGTTATCTATGGACGCGAGCGTTTGACGCACCCGGAAATCTCCATGATCGCTAAACTGGGCGCGCAAGTGTTGGATCGATTGCGCTACCGAGGTGCCGGCGCGGCTGCGTTGCAAGCCGTATAAAGATTGATCGATGGCCAAGGCGAAAGCCGTTGTTTCGTTCTCGTTCGATTTCAAGCGAACCGCCTCTATATCAAGATCGAACGGTAATTCTTGGTCTTCATAGGCGACGATAAGCGCAGGCCGGCCGAGTGCCAGTGCGATGCCCAACTCGTAGGCGACGGTGGCCACCGTGCTCGCCTCTGCCAATGCCGCCTGGCGTTTGAAACCGGTGAAATCGAATACCCCGAGCGCCGCTTCGCGCAGCTGGTTCCAGCGCTGCGACGCAGGTTCGCGACCGGGTTGTGGAATCAGCAGATGCAATTTGCGGCCGGCGCACAAGGGTTCGAGCCAGGCACTCGCCTGCGTGCCCCCCGAATAAAAGATCGCGCCAGGATTTTGTACGACTATATGAGTCGGCCAAATGGGCTGAATCAAAGTGAGATGGTGACGCAAAGAGTAATTGCGAATTTCCAGGGCTACGAGACGCAGGGATTCCCACTCTATTTTCAACGGGTCGCCGTCGGGCGATAAATCTGCGATGGCTTCGCGGCAATCGCGCAGTTGGCCTAACAAACCCATGCCGGTCCGCCCCTCCTCGCCAGTCAGCGTGCCGCCAGCGGTTTCGGTATAGACGTAGCGAAACAGCTCGTCATGAAGTTGGGCGATCAGTGCAAGCCGTGTCCCCGCGGCGGGCTTTTCCCGCGGCGTTTCCCGGCTTGGATTGAGCAGCGCTTCGCTAAGGCGGGCCATGGCGTCCTGAAGGCGCCGGGCGTTGATCTGCTTTTCGGCCAGGCTGGATGACGGTTTGGCGATCGCGTCATCGAGTTCCGCGAATATCCCATTGAACAGCGGCCGGCGTTCCGGCGCGATGATTCCGGCACGGCTCTGTTCTTCGTACATTTGCCGGAGCATCTTGAGCCCTTGCTCTTGCCACCCGGATTCCTCGTCGGAAGACACAGCTTGCGGCGGAGGGGTCGCGGCGCTGCTTGCTTGGGCTTGCGCGCGCTGCAACATTTCCTCGATGGCGTTATCGTCGGATAATAAGTCGTGACCCGTTGCCACAGCACGGCGCTCTGGCGGGTGATTCGATCGCGCACGCCGTCGCTGTCTGTTGAGCTTATGACGTCCTGGACGGCATGATTCACCATTTGTAGTGAAACGAATACTTTCTCGGTGCCGCCGTTTCCTAGATCAAAAATCTGCTCGCCGCATCGGCAGCAAATTCGCACCGGCGCCGCGTAAAATTTGCTGGCATGCCAGTCGCTCCACTCATGGGCGATGCGGTTTGCATTGCCGGTTTCGCCGCAACGCGAGCAAGCAGAAGTCTGGGCGC
>JBGTCC010000457.1:0-3962 GCA_041749055.1 Thermodesulfobacteriota bacterium
GCAGGCTTGCGTGAAGGCGATGTAATCATCCAGCTGGCCGATAAAAAAATCAGCAATATCGAGGACCTCACCGACACACTCGGGGCCTATAAACCCGCCGATCAAGTTACCATCATGGTGCAAAGAAATAATCGAACCAGCGCTCTCAATACCATCCTAGGCTCCCGGCGCTAGTGCCGTCTTTGAAAAGCAAGCCGCCGGTTATAGCGAAAATAAGTTGTATTTTTGCCCGAGAAAATGAAAAAACCGCTCCATTTATTACAACGTTGTGCTAGTATATCGTTTGTTGTGAAAGTTAAGGAGGTTAGCTGTCAATGATCAAGCTGTACACGTTTCCGCCATCGACCAACTCACGCAAGGTTAGAATTGCACTGCTAGAGAAGGGCCTCGAATTCGAGCGGATCAACGTCGACCTCACCAAGGGGGAACAAAAGAACCCAGACTACCTCAAAGTGCATCCTTTCGGTCAAATCCCAGCGTTAGATGACGAAGGTTTCGTAGTTTACGATTCAACGGTCATCAACGAGTATCTCGAAGACGAATATCCCTATCCATCGCTCATGCCGAAAGATTCCGAGGGCCGAGCCCGTGCACGCATGATGGAAGACTTTCGCGACTCGCATTTCAATCCTTACTTCGTTCATATCATCCAGGAGAGCCGCAAACCCGAAGCCGAGCGCGATGGGCAGCGGATCGACAACGCCAAAGCCGCGATCACCAAGGCCTTCGATCGCACCGAAGCCGAGCTTAAAGGCATGGACTATCTCGCCGGCGCGTTCAGCTTGGCGGATGTAGCCTTCATGGCTAACATCGAACTACTCGATCGCTTTGGCATTCCTGTCGACCCGGTCAGGTATAAGAGCACTGTCGCCTGGATCGCCCGTTTAAAAGCCCGTCCAAGTTTCGCCGCTTCGGCGCAATAGCCCGCGCGCCGAGATTCAACCATGGAGCATTGAAGATGGCCGCACACCATCTTCTATACCGCAGCTTTCCCAAGTCCTAGTGTTGCTATGGCGAACCTGATTTTCGCCTGGCTGGTTCACCTTTACACCGCCCTGGGCGCAGTTGTCGGTCTTTACACAATTCTCGCCATCGACGAGTCGAATTTTCGTGTGGCCTTTCTCCTGATGGCCGTCACCGTCATCATCGACGCCACAGACGGCGCGCTGGCGCGGGTGGCGCGGGTGAAGGAAGTCATTCCCTGGTTCGACGGCGCCCTGCTCGACAACCTCGTCGATTATCTAAATTATGTAATTGTACCGACTCAATTCATGCTGCGCGCCGGTCTGCTGCCGCCACAAGATGCGCTTTGGCTCGCCGCCATCCCGGTGCTTTCGAGCGCTTATGGTTTCTGCCAACGGAACGCCAAGACCACGGATCATTTCTTTCTCGGCTTCCCGTCTTACTGGAATATTGTTGTCTTCTATCTCTACGCGCTCAAAACCGCGCTTTGGATCAACGCCTTTACGATCATCGCTTTGTCGATCTTGGTCTTCGTGCCATTGCGCTTCATCTATCCCAGCCGCGCACCGCGCTTTGGTTATTCGACAAATATCTTAGGCGCTCTCTGGGGCGCCGCGATACTGTATCTCATCTACCGAGTGCCGGATCCGCCACAGTGGCTTTTGTTGGTCTCGCTAATGTTTCCCGCCTATTATACGATGTTGTCTTTGTGGCTAGATCTGCGCCGTATCTTGGCGCCGAATAACCCGCAAATTTAGCACTAATGATTGGAGAACCTGTGAAAAAACTGCTGTTAAGCCTCCTAGCCATTTCCATTATCTGCGCGGGGTTACCTTCGCTTGGGCCGAGCCAAACCAGCCTCATTGCCAACGGCGCGCCTAAGTATGTTTTTCTTTTTCTCTCGGACGGTGCCGGCCCGGCACACTTGGAAATCGCCCGACAATATCGCCAGCACATCCACAACGAAGGCATGGTGATCGTCGATAAAATAATGAAGGAAGGCAGCATCGGCGTGATGACCACCCACGCCGCCAATTCACTTTCGACAGATTCCGCGGCTGCGGCCACAGCGATGGCCATCGGTTGCAAAGCCAAAATCGGCGCTCTTGGAGTCTGCGCCGATGACAGCATCACCGTGAGCGCGATGGAGATCGCACGTCGGCGCGGCATGAAACTCGGGCTCGCCACCAATTCAACCATCTACGACGCCAGCCCGGCGGCGTTTCTCTGCCATGTGCCTAACCGCAAAGATTACCCGGCGATATTGCAGCGCTACTTGGAAATGGCGCCGGATATACTAATGGGCGGCGGACTGGATCAATTTCTGCCCAAGGGTCAACCCGGCAGCCAACGCACCGATGACGGGGACGCAGTGGCCGAATTCACCAAGCTCGGTTATCAGGCGGTGCGGAATTTGCCGCAGTTACAGCGGGCCAGCAGCGGCAAGATTCTTGGGTTGTTCGGTCTTTCCGAGATGAGCTTCGAGATTGATCGAGACAAGCAAAATGAACCGTCGGTCTATGATCTCACCCAGGCGGCGATTCGCCTGCTGCATAGCCCGCGCGGCTTTTTTACCTTTATCGAATCGGAGAATATGGATCGTGCCTCGCATTCCACTGACATAGCATCGGTAATACACGATTACCGTGAGTTCGACCGAGCGGTCGGACTAGCGTATGAATTTTATCGCAAATACCCGCGCGAGACTCTGATTATCGTCGCCTCCGATCATGAATCCGGCGGGCTCGGCATGACTCTGGCGCTAAAAGACCTGTCAAGCAGCAAAGGCAATAACCAAGCCGCGGGGAGCCTCCGTGATTTCAAAAAGATCCAAGGGATCAACATTTCATTGCAAAAGGCCGCAAGACTACTCGGCGCCGACCCGAAGGGCGAAGCGGTAGACAAACTCATGGCCGACCACTTCCCAGGTTTTAGTCTGGCGCCGGAATTTAGAGAGAAGATCGTCGAGAGCCAATTCATGTCGCGGACGATCTTCGCCGAGCCGGTGGCTAACGCTCTGGGCATGATGGTCGCAAACAACACTCAAATATACTGGCAGAATACCGCCCATAGCAATATTCCAGTCTTAGTTGCAGCACTTGGCGTCGGCGCCGAGCGCTTCAAAGGCTACTACGACAACGCCGACTTCGGTAAGAAATTAAAAGCCCTGATGGAGGGCAAGAAACGCGAGTAGAGGTTGGAACCGCACTCACCTAACCAGCTACCGATACGCCCAATAACCAACCCACGCCATAAGTTATCGCCGAAGCACCCAAGCCGATAGCGAGCATGCGCGCGCCGCTAAACAGCGCGCCACGCGCGGAGAAGATCGACAACAACGCGCCGACAGCGAATAGCGCCAGACAACTCAAAATTGCGCTGGCCAAGAACCCCGTCCCGTCGCGAGTGACAATGTACGGAATTACCGGCACGATCGCACCGAGAATAAACGCCACAAACGAACTGCCGGCGGCCACCCACGGCGAGCCCAGCTGAGACGGATCGAGCCCCAACTCCTCGCGCGCCAAAGTGTCGATGGCGGTGCGAGGATTCTCGACGATACGGCGCGCCATCATGCGCGCGTCCACTTCGGCAATCCCTTTAGCCTGGTAAATCAGCGCGAGTTCCTCTTCTTCTTCCTTGGGCGACATTTCCAGCTCTTGTTGCTCCATGGCGATCCGCTGCTCGAAGAGCTCGCGCTGCGCCCGCACCGAGACATATTCGCCGGCGGCCATGGAGAACGAGCCGGCCAACAATCCCGCACAGCCGGCGAGAAGAATATATTCCGGTTTCGCCTCGGCGCCGGCAAAGCCCATGACCAAACTGAAATTCGACACCAGCCCGTCATTGATGCCGAACACCGCGGCGCGCAAACTGCCGGCGCGCGATGCCATATGCCAAGCCTCGCGTCCGACGATATCGCCATCCGCGGCCGGCCCTTCCTCCATTTCACGCAGCACCCGGCTATGGGCGCGCTCCTCGGCCGGCAACCCTTCGGC
>JBGTCC010000458.1:0-6292 GCA_041749055.1 Thermodesulfobacteriota bacterium
GAATAAAATCAAATTTGGCACCAGCCATTCGATCCAGTTCTCGACGATAAAGCTGTAGCTGGCGCCGATCAGCTCGAATCCCGAGGCCCGCCCCTGATAGATCATCTCGGGAACGGCATTGAGCAGGACGAACAAAGCCAACCGCAGCAAGAGGTAAACCAACCAACCGTTGGGCACGCCGCCCAACGCGTTGGCCGCTACCCACATGGGCAGCCAGAGAATGAAGAAGAATGTGATCAAGTCGACCAAGTAGACCAAAAAGCCGTTAAGAAAGTCGTTAATGTCGGTCTTACCGCCCTCGACCATATTTTTGACTAGATAAAGCCCCGAGCTGGCGCAGGCGGAGCTCACCAACGAGTAGAGCAAGCCGCCAATGATCCCGAGCGGCCCAGCGATGACTCCGGCTAGGGTCAAAATGATGCCATAAGCCACCGGCGCAAAGCTCACCACCCAGTTCTTGCGCACGCAATCCCAGGACTTGCTAAGCGCTGTGGCGTACAGCCAGAGCGTCACCTCAAGAGTTTTCATAGCGTCCAGTTATAGCAGAAAAATCCCGCCGATTCAGAGCTACGGGCGATTTGGTGACTATTAACCCGGCGCGGCGATAACCGGCCGGCGACTGCGCTATAGCGCTGTTGTTCATGCACCGAACCCCAATCACTGGAGGCAAAAATGAAGTTAAGCCTTAAGCTGCTTGGAACAAGCCTGATGGCGCTTTCACTGGCGGTCAGTGCCAGCGCGCAAAACATTACACTGCGCTACGGCCAAATTCCGTCGTCGATCAAGACGGTTTCGGCGTTGCAGTTCCATCTCGCCCAGCGCAAGGGCTGGTTCGCCCGCGAAGGGATCGGTTTGGAATTGATCCCCATCGACGGCGGCGCGGCCAATATGGTCTTGGCACTTAACAAAGGTCCCGTCGAGATCGCCCGTACCGCGACACCCTATCTCATTCATGACGTGCTCAAGGGTTCCGACAACGTCGCGATCCTGGGCGGGACCGCGACACCGATTTATAGTTTAATCGCCAAGCCGGAGATCAATAGCTTCGCCGATCTCAAGGGCAAGACCATGGGGCTGTCGCTGGCGACGCCATGAGCTTGCGCGTCGAATCGAAATCGTATCCACCGGGTCAGCGCGGTGCGCCGGTCATGGGGAGAGAAGAATAAAGTGGCGCTGGTCCCCTACGTGCGCGCGTCGGCGTCGGCCCATCGCTACTTGCGCGATCCGGCCCATCGCGACGAAGTGGTCCGCATCGTCATCGACAGCACCGGCTCATCGGAAGAGATCTCGCGCGCCAGTCCCCACCCTTTACTTCGATCCGGACCGGGGCGTGGTACCCAAACAAAGTGAGATCGATATCAAAAGTTTTGTCAATATAATTCAAGTGATAGGTGAAATTATGGAACTGGCGCCGCCGCTGCCCCAAGCGGAGCGCTTCGTCGATTTGCAGTATTTGAAAGCGGCAGGGTTACAATATACGCACGGGAGCATTACAGGTATAAATCTGCACGTCATTTTCCTCGATGCGCTTGCCGCGAGTAATCAGCTTGACGATGCTGCAAACGTTGCGGCTGACATCGGCTAGATTGGCGACCGGGAAACCGTCATTGAGATAACGCCCGATGACCTTCTTCTCTGCACCCAGCTCAACGATCTGTAGGTAATCGTTGTTGGCGTCGAAATATTGCTTCACGTCGGGAGCCGGATTATCCAAGTCCTCCTGTATCGCCCTGGTGATCTTGATTCCGACAAACAGGCGCTTGAGTGCTTCATCCATCGACAATTTCTCCTTACTCGTGAGTCGTTATTTTCTGATGATAATTTAACTTCACACCGAGTAAAAGCATTATTATTGTGGTGCTTCCGGGTTTGCTGTGACGAGGGTTTTACCACGAAGTGTTTCCTGTGCTTACCTACGCCTACGGACAATCAAAATGGCGCCACTTGTTGGATGTGGTGAGTCGGCGAAGCGCATCGAGGCGAGCGCGACTTACCGACGATGCGCTTCCCTTCGGCCAGCCCATGCGACAAACTCACCGTTATTTTCCGTAATTTGCGGCCTGCGCCTTTGCGGGAGAAAATCCGAGTTTCGGTTACGGCTGTACCCCACTACGCGAAGACCAGCTTGCCATCCTGGTCGCGAATTAGCCCGGCGCCATCGCGCGAGGTCGGCAGGTTTTCCGGCCCGATCTTGAGATCGTTGACATGCAGATGGCCGTGAAAAGTATCGACTTCGAGCATCGCTTTAGCTTCGCGGTCGACACCTTTGGGATCGCGCCCTTCGGCAACATCGGCCATCGCCTTATGCCAGATGCGCCGGAGCATGATCACGCCGCGGTCCGACGACGCCAGATGCTCGAAGCGGCGATCGGGAATCGCGCCCTGGGATTCCTGCAGGACCAGATCTTCTAGAGCCGGGATGCCTTCCCAGCCTTTGTAACGGCGCTTGTCATAAGCCTTCTCTTCGGCGGTGCCTTTTAGATCCTGCGGCAAGCCGAACAACCAGCCGCCGGTAAAATTGCCCGTGCGCGTCAAGCTGTAGCGAATCAGTTCGAAGTGAGTGTCGTCGATGATACGAATCATGCCGCCGCCTTCTTGCCGTTCATCGGTGAAGTCGGGCGGAAAGCCCGAGCGGATGCCGGAGAAGCGCCAGTGCACCGGCAACACCAAGCTCCAGGTATTGACGAACTTCACCTGGGGATCGCCGGTGTCGAGCACCGAGATGGTCTTCATACCGAAGTCGGTTTCGACATGCTCGAGCGGCAGCGGCGACCAGTTTTTAATACTGTAATCATTGTAGGGTTTTAGCTCGTCCGGTATATCGCGCACCACCAAGCCATGCAGGACGGTCGCATGGCCCATGTCGGCAAAGTTTTCCATCCAGTTGAGATAATTGTAATTGCGAATGTCGCCGTCAGCCAATCTAACGACACCGTCGTCGCGCGCCAGCACATCGATCTTCGGCAGCGGCGGCGGGTTTTCTTTCTCCGGCCCCATGTAGGTCCAAACCACGCCGCGCCACTCTTGGACCGGATACCAGAGATGGCGAATGTTATCCTTCACTTTACTATCGCAAGGCTCCAGCGGCGTGTCGATGCAACGTCCCATAACGTCGTACTTCCAGCCATGGTAGGAGCACATCAAACCATCCTCGCGCACCTGGCCATATTCCAGCGAAGCCAGGCGATGAGAACAGCGAATTCCCAAAAGACCCGGCGTTCCTTTGCCGTCGCGAAAGACCACCAGATCCTCGCCGAGCATGCGTACCGCGATCGGGATGTCTTGCAGGTTGGCCGACAAACAGACCGGGTGCCAATAGCGCCGCAGCATCTCGCCGCCCTTCGTTCCAGGGCCGGTGCGCGGCAAGTCATCGAGCAATTGCTGATAGGCACTCTGCGCCATGTTGCCTCGCGTGATCTTGCTATCCTCCATTATCTCCCCTCCAGCTTGCTGAAATCTTGCGTTTAAAGCTAAACAATATCTATAAACCGAGAGTATTAGCTGTCAACAATCGGCTGAGTGTATTAAGTTCGGCGAACGGACTCAAACTATCATAGTCGTCAGGAAGGACGAGCATGACCAACGGCATAACATCTTTAGCGAGCGCACTGCTGCTCTTTCTGCTATCGATCGCGAGCGCCCAGGTGGGACCCACCGCCGAGGGCGCGCTCAAGAAGGGCTTCATTCAGTGCGGCGTCAACACCGGCCTCGCCGGCTTCGCCCAGCCGGATAGCAACGGCGAATGGCGCGGCATCGACGTCGACTTATGCCGCGCCGTGGCCGCGGCGCTGTTCGGCGACGCCAAAAAGATCCGCTACACACCGCTCTCTGCCCAGCAGCGCTTTACCGCGGTGCAGTCGGGCGAAGTCGATATTCTGTCGCGCAACACCACCTGGACCTTCGCCCGCGACGCCGGCCTCGGCCTCGACTTCGTCGGGGTCAATTTCTACGACGGCCAAGGTTTCATGGTGACGAAAAAACGCAACATCAAAAGCGCCAAACAATTGAACGGCGCCGCCATCTGCGTGCAGCCCGGCACCACCACCGAACTTAATATGGCCGACTACTTCCGCGCCAATAAGATGAAGTTCAAACCGGTGGTCATCGAAAAGCTCGAAGAGGTTTTGAACGCCTACTTTACCGGCCGTTGCGATGTCTTTACCACGGACGTCTCAGGATTGGTCGCCGTGCGCGCCGCGCGGGCGACAAATTCGGCCGATCATGTAATCTTGCCGGAGATAATTTCCAAGGAACCCTTCGGCCCGGTGGTGCGCCATGGCGATCATCATTGGTTCGATCTAGTCCGCTGGACGCTATTCGCCACGATCGAGGCGGAAGAGCTGGGCATCACGTCGAAAAATATCGACCAGCAAGCCAAAAGCGCCAACCCGGTGGTGCAGAGATTCGTCGGCGCCACCGGCGACTTCGGCAAAATGCTCTATGTCGACAACCGCTGGGCTTATAACATCGTAAAACAGGTGGGCAACTACGGCGAAAGTTTTGAGCGCCATCTGACGCCGCTGGGGCTCGACCGCGGCATCAACAAGCTGTGGAACAAAGGCGGAATCATGTACGCGCCGCCACTACGCTAAGCTACTTGCGGCTAAATCCGACCGATCACGATACCTGATGAACTGGCCGATCGCTTCGCGTCAGCGCGCCGCGCTCTATCAAATCTTGCTGGTGGCCGGTCTTTGCCTCGCCGGCTGGTTTTTCATTACCAATGCCGTCGAAAATTTGCGGGGCATCGCCAGCGGCTTTGGCTTTCTTTGGCGCGAGGCCGGCTTTGAGATCGGCGAGAGTACGCTGGTCTCCTTCAGTGCCACCGATAGTTACTTGAAAGCCCTCGCCGTCGGACTGCTGAACACCTTTCGGGTGGCGCTCCTCGCGGTGGCATTATCGACGGTAATCGGCGTTGCCGTCGGTTTGGCGCGGCTGTCGCCCAACTGGCTGGTGGTCAAGCTCGCGTCTGGATATGTCGAACTGCTGCGCAACATTCCCTTGGTCGTGCAGCTATTTTTTTGGTACGCGGTGATTACCGATAGCTTGCCGGCGCCGACCCAGGCGCTTACTCCGCTGCCGGGTTTTTTTCTTAGCAACCGCGGTCTCGCCATGCCGAGCATCGCCGGGGAACTGCCGCTGCGAATCACTTATCCGACGTTCAGCGGCTTTAATTTTTCCGGCGGCGTGGTGCTGTCGCCGGAATTCGCCGCGCTGTTGCTCGGCTTGGCGCTATACACCGCGGCGTTTATCGGCGAGATCGTCCGCGCCGGCATCCTCGCCGTCGACCGCGGCCAGTACGAAGCGGCTCAATCCCAGGGGTTTAACTCATTCCAGCTCATGCGATTGATTATATTGCCGCAGGCCCTGCGGGTGATCGTCCCGCCGGTCACCAGCCAGTACTTGAACTGCACCAAGAATAGTTCCTTGGCGGTTGCCATCGGCTATCCCGATCTGCTGTCCATCGCCAACACGACCATCAACCAAACCGGCCAGGCCATCGAGGGCATCGCCGTGATCATGCTCGTCTATCTAACCATCAGCCTGGCGATATCCGCGGCCATGAACGTTTATAATCGGCGCATCGCCCTGCGCGGAGCCCGAACATGAACCGCGCCATCGATTGCGGCACCGCGATGTGGCATTGGATACGGACGCGATTGTTTAGCAGTTGGCCGTCTTCGATCGCTTCCCTAGTGATTATTTATTTGGCGGTAAAATTACTGCCGCCGCTGATCGATTGGGCGTTGCTGCGCGCGCTTTGGTCGCCGACCAGGGGCGCCGCCTGCCGCACTGCCAACGCCGGTGGCGCCTGCTGGGCCTTCGTCGCCGAAAAGCACCGCTTCATTTTGTTTGGGACTTTTCCCGCTGACGAACACTGGCGCCCGGCACTAGTGATCGCAATCCTGCTCGTGCTCTACGGCGTGAGCGCGTTTGCGCTGGTGCGCCGGCTAAATCTTTTCCGACTTTGGTTGGCTGGGCTAGTCTTGATCGGCCTACTCATGTGGGGCGGTATTTTCGGCCTCACCTACGTCGAAAACGAGCGCTGGGGCGGCCTCACGCTAACGCTCCTGCTCAGCACCTTCGGCATCGCCCTGGCGTTTCCCCTAGCGATTCTCTTGGCCCTCGGGCGACGCTCGGATATGCCGCTCCTGCGCTGGGTTTCCATTGGCTATATCGAATTGATTCGCGGCGTGCCGCTGATCTCGGTACTGTTCATGGCCTCGGTCATGCTGCCGTTGTTCTTGCCCGAGGGCGTATCCATCGACAAACTCCTGCGCACCCAATTAGC